>JARGOI010000023.1 GCA_029212275.1 Thalassolituus sp. | reverse complement strand
GATAAGGCTGATCTTCTGAACAAATCATGCATCTTTCTGACCATCAACAAGTGATGAATCAGGCGATGATAGCTTTACATTGATTTTCAGGAGAATGCAGATGACAGCAGTAGCGCACCAGGTAACCCCTTTTCTAACATCTTACGAAGTGATGGCTCGTTACCACATTAGCTATACGACGCTCTGGCGAAGAATTAAAGATGGCAGCTTGCCGCAACCTCGTATCAACCGAAATACACGAAACAAGCTGTGGCACATTGAAGACTTGGAGGAGTATGAGAAGAAAGAGGACTGAGCCTCTTTCTTTTATTTTATTGTCCGAAACGCCAGTTGAATGGAAAGCCTGTCGGCTCGATGATGGTTTCTAGCTGTTGATACCAAACGTCGTAAGCATGACGCATTTCATCCAGGTACTGATATTGGTTGTAGATAGCATCCAACCCTTTTTTGCTGTGGCCAATCATCAACTCGGCAACTTCTTGCGTCGTGATGGCCGACATTCGTGTTCGCATCGTTCTGCGAAGATCATGCATAGACCAATGCTCCATCTCAATACTAAGCGATCTGCGAGCCCAGATTTTCACATTGTTAGGAATAGTGGTATCAAAGCCATTTGTGGCAAGCTCTTCCTGCCCGTTCGCGGGAAACAAGTAGGTTGATTTGCTCATCTGCATCGCCAGTTCAATCAGCTCAATAGCTGGCTTAATCAATGGTCGCATGATCGGCGCTCCAATTTTCTCACCTTGTTTGCGGATCTCTATGGGCACTGTCCACATTGCAGATTGCAAGTCAAAGTGATGCTTTTCAGCTTGAATGAGTTCGCCCTTGCGACCGCCCAATAGCAGAAGCAGTTTTATGTAGATGCGGTTCTTCTCAGTGATTTTTGACTCGTGCAAATAGCGCCAAAGTATCCTGATCTCGTTGTCATTTAGCACCCGAGTTCGTTTGCCTTTCTTACCGCCAACCTTTTTTGCTGTGATCCCAGCGGCAGCGTTAATTTCCAAAATTTGTTCATCAATCAGCCAGTCATAAAACTTATGCAGCACAGACACTAGGCGTTCTGTGTTTGAAGGGGACGACTCCGAAACCTCACGAAGACAGTTACGCAAGGACAATTCATTGATGTCAGTTAATGGGTACTTGCCAAGTCGGGGCAGCAAATATATTTCACTGCTGCGTTTTTGGTAGTGCCACGTTTTCTCCTTTAGCCCTTGCTTACCGGCAGAGTCTATCCAGTCTCGAAAAATCGATTCGAAGCTTTGATTGGCAGAATACTTGGCCCGTTCCTGCTGTAGGTAGAGCTTGGGGTTTCTGCCCTGGTCGAGCACCGCTCTTAACCTATCCAGCTCATTCCTGGCTTCAGCAAGTTTCATAAGTGGGTAAGTACCTATGTCTACCCGCTGTTGCTTGCCATCGAACCGATAACGAAACTGAAAAACAATTTTGCCCTTGGGCGATACGCGAGCACTTAGCCCATCTCGGTCGGCTTTTACTACGGTTTCTTTTGCTTCTTTATTTAACCTGGCATCGAGCCAGCTAACTGATAACGCCATGTTATAAGCCCAGCCCTAGTTTTGATTTTAATGATTGTTTACGTGATTCTGCTTTGGGTTCTGGCGCTGTACTCATAGAAGTCACTTCACCATCTGGTGCAAAGCCATCCACCTGTACAGATGTCGTGGATAGATTGGGTTGGCTCATGTGAATTAACCCAAAGGTGGCCAGCATCCGCAGACGCTCAGCGCGTTCCCGTGGTGGCGTCTTTTCTAATTCTTTGAGTAGTTCTGGGTGGCTCCCTGGGGGAATGTTGACGACAACTCTCATGATCACGCCCCATAAAACCAGAAGCCTCGGACGTTCGCCAAAACAGACTGTTCCGGCACGATGATCTTGCTTCGTGAAAAAATCTCCTTGGCCGCTTCCTTATAAGCCAAGGCTCCACCTCCGGCGATCAATACCAAGTCCGCATTGATGCTTTCGTCACGCATGGATTGGCGCATGGCTGTAAGCGCAACGGGCGCTACCTTTTTCATGGCAGCATTCAGATAAGGTGAAATATCGACCTTTTCTCCAAACAGCAGAACCTGCAAGTCGCCGGTTCTCATGGCTTTTTCAAGTCGATCCATACCGACTTTGGCACCGTGATCTTCCGAAATCAGCTTATCAATGGTTTCCAGTAGCACGGACATTGCCTGAAGACTGGTTCCTGATGAGCTGTAGCGAATTTCTCCGGCCTCAAGGGCAACCCAGTCAACAGAAAAAAAGCCAGGGTCTATGACGACGACGCGACCTTCTTCAATCAAGCCCAAATCTCCACCTGTTTGAACCAGATCCATATAGGCACCGGCAGGCTGCGGCAGCACTTTGACGTCATGAACGGTGATGCTGCGCTTTGGTGTCACTTGATGGACACCTTTTAAACGTTGCACAAGGTCAGACTTGCGTTGTGGTTCATGAAACTGGGAAACCGGTAATCCAGTGACAACCAAATCGATGGATTCTGTTTCAGCCATTAACAAGGCGGCATGAAAAAGCGCCTTATAGGTTTTTGTGGTCGGATATTCCGGGTGAAGCTCTCGTTCCCAGCCTTGAAGGCGTCCAGCAGGCACACCAGCGGCCCAACGCTCATTATCGACAGACACATACAAACAAGTGTCATCATCGCCTCCACCGATACGCTCTGGCATACGTTCCGCAGGACCGGCACCCGCAGGCAGAATAATGGTTTTCGGTTCACTGCCTGATTGGCCAATGGCCAGCTTCAGGTTTGAGTAACCGATATCTACGCCTAGTACAAACATACTTATCTCCTGTGCACTCAAAGTGCTCTAACAGTTTTCAATCAACCGCACTGGTCACGCTTGGGCTTTTCCAAGTGCTCTGGCGGTTCACTCAAATGTCATTATCAGGATTCGGTGCACTGGCGGTGGGCAGAAAGGTGACAAATCCTTTCATCTATCTGCCTATTGCATTTTCGCAAAAGTATGAGAATAGGCTCTGTTTGGCGGCGGATGACTGAGCCAAAAAAATCGAGACGCCAAACGTCGTTTGCATTCTGGTCTGAACTCGCCAAACGGTTTGTATCTTCATGGCGATACGTCTTTTTAGGTGTTTTTAAGTGAAATCGGCCTGTATCCCTTGTCAGGTATGGGATTGCGCGAGTTGATTTATATCGAGACGCCAAACAGTAATTGTTACGGCAGTTTTACGTTTGGCGTTTCGATCCAAAAGCCAAACGGATAGTGGTTTTGGCTTTTGGGGTTAATTGGATGGGAAAATTGGTTTGGTAGAAATCGTCAATGAACAATGGAAAGCAGATGTATCAGATTTACTTCAGCAAGAAACGGACAGGCTAAAAGCACTAGCACGAGCCGAAGTTGATGACTTTTGGGTTACCCATTACAAGGTTCGCGAGAATGCGCCCTTTAAAGATTGGGGGCTGCTTGGTGTCCGTATCAGAGACTTTAAGTATGGCTTTGGCATTGAGTGGTACATCAACAGTTTTCACGGTCAACGAGGCAAACGCGTGGTCTTTAGCAAGGGGCTGCGTATTTCAAAGACGAAGCTGAGATACGCATTTTTGGACTGCCAAGGTTTGGCCAAAGAATGGGAGCTAGCGCTGGCCATGGAGAAAGAAGAATTCTTCAGTGATATTCGACGCCAGGTTGATAAGCTCAACATGTTGCGTCGCAAAGTGAATGCCTATTGAGTTAACTGCGCTATTTCACTCGCGGTAACTGGTCTGTTTGTTGCCTGCTAAGAAAGGGGTTAAATACATCCTTCTGGACGATGAGGAGAGCGACGACATGTTGGTAGAAATGAACGTCTCACCACAGGCACGCAAGAAAAATCCTAACCTACCTGAAAAATGGCAAGTCAGAGCCGTTACATATCAAGTACAAGGTAAGCACAAAACCGTGTTTACGTCTTTGCCGAGGGAAGAGTACGACGGAGAATTGGTCGCTGAGCTTTACCATGAGAGATGGTAAATTGAGTTGGGGTATCGAGACATAAAAAGTTCGATGCAACACAACGCTTTAGTACTGAGGAGTAAGACGGTGGAGCTTGTCTATCAAGAACTATGGGGGGCTTTTACTTGGTTATAACTTGGTGAGACGAGAGGCCAGTCAAGCGACAGTAGAGCATGGTCGAATGCCCAATGAAATCAGTTTTAAGTACGCTTGTCAGTTTATCGCGAGTCAACAAAGGTCATGTGCAAAGAGGTGTCTCCCGGTAATACGGCAAAGCGTCTAAAAAGTCTGCGAGGAGACTTATCCATCCTTTTTATAGACAAACGCCCTAAGCCAAATAGGCCTAGGGCGGTAAAAATATCAAAGACCCGATATCCAGTTAATCGCAAGGCAGCTCCGCTTAAGTGAACTACATTGCAGCAAAAAGCTGGGTTTTATCGATACTCTGACACATGAACATGTGTTCATGTAAAGGATTTTATGACGATTTCTTCCACGGTATCGGCATGTTCAAAATAATGCGCTTGACCTTCCCACGATGGTAAGCCTTAAGGTTGTTCTTTATCTGAACATAACGATGAGAAATACATCATGAGCATTCAAAAAAAACAGCATTCTAATGATGGTGAAACTCAAGTCAGTTTGCCCATTGAGGGAATGACTTGTGCAAGCTGCGTTGGACGAGTTGAAGCCGCTCTGGCTAAGGTTGAAGGTGTACAAAGCGTAAGCGTTAACCTTGCAACTGAGCGTGCAGATATCCGCCTAAATACATTAGTTAATCGTATGGCGTTGGTTGAAGCAGTTGAAAAGGTCGGCTATGAGGTTCCCCAAGCTTCTGTAGAGTTATCAGTTCAGGGCATGACATGTGCATCATGCGTAGGGCGTGTCGAAAAGTCGCTCCGAGCGGTTAAAGGTGTAAAAGAAGCCACTGTTAATTTAGCGACTGAAAGAGCCACTGTTCGTGGAACCGCTGGAGCTGATGACCTCATAACTGCTATCGAAAAAATCGGTTATGAAGCCAGCCTGGTTGATAACCAAAGCCAGAATAATGATGATACTGCAGAAAAAAAAGATATTGAAAAGGCTGCGTTGAAGAAAGATTTATTTTTGGCGACTGTACTTGCGTTACCAGTATTTATTCTGGAAATGGGGTCGCATGTGATACCGGGAATGCATCAATGGATAATGGATACCATTGGGCTCCAGGAAAGCTGGTATCTCCAGTTTGTGTTAACATTGCTGGTGCTGGCTATTCCGGGACGGCGCTTTTACGTGAAAGGTTTTCCCGCGTTATTAAGACTTGGCCCAGACATGAACTCTCTCGTCTCCGTCGGGACTCTCGCTGCATTCGGTTATTCAATGGTTGCGACCTTTGCTCCGGGTCTTCTGCCTCAAGGTACCGTCAATGTGTATTACGAAGCAGCTGCGGTAATCGTCGCTCTTATTCTTTTAGGACGATTCATGGAGGCGCGGGCTAAAGGTCGAACGTCTGAGGCTATCAAGCGTTTGGTTGGATTGCAGGCCAAAGAGGCGCATGTGCTGCGTAACGGTATTGTCATCGATATTCCCATCAGCGATGTAGCCCTTGATGACATTGTCGAAGTTCGACCAGGTGAGCGGGTACCGGTTGATGGTGAGGTGAGCGAAGGAACAAGTTTTGTCGATGAATCGATGATAACGGGGGAGCCTATCCCCGTCGAGAAAGTTCCCGGAAGCTTAATGGTTGGCGGGACTGTTAACCAGAAAGGAGCATTGAGGTTGCGTGCAACAGCCGTTGGTGGTCAGACGATGCTGTCACAAATAATCAGAATGGTAGAGCAAGCCCAGGGCTCTAAACTACCCATACAAGCTGTGGTCGATAAGGTGACATTATGGTTTGTTCCTGTGGTGATGCTGGCAGCGTTGTTAACTTTCCTTGCCTGGTTAACATTTGGGCCATCACCGGCCCTGTCTTTCGCACTGGTTAATGCCGTGGCTGTGTTGATCATTGCCTGCCCATGTGCAATGGGATTGGCTACCCCAACCTCTATCATGGTAGGTACTGGCCGTGGTGCAGAAATGGGGATCTTGTTCCGTAAGGGAGAAGCTCTGCAGTTGCTTAAAGATGCCAAGGTCGTTGCTGTAGACAAAACTGGCACTTTGACTGAGGGACGCCCAGTAATGACAGATCTGGAGTTGGCTGAAGGGTTTGAGCTTGACTTAGTATTAGCAAAAGTTGCCGCTGTTGAATCACGTTCGGAACATCCTATTGCCCGCGCTATCGTTGAGGCCGCTCTAGGAAAAGAGATATCACTGCCGGTGTTGACTGAGTTTGATTCAATTACTGGGATGGGCGTCAGGGCTACCGTAGACGGAGAGCGCGTAGAGATTGGGGCTGATCGATTTATGCGTGAGTTAGGCTTGGACATCGAATATTTTTCAAAGACTGCGATACGCCTTGGAAACGAAGGGAAATCTCCACTCTATGTTGCTATCGATGGACGTCTGGCAGCCATTATCGCAGTCGCTGACCCTATTAAATCAAGTACGCCGATTGCCATAAATGCATTGCACCAACTGGGGCTCAAAGTCGCAATGATTACAGGTGACAATGCCAATACAGCAAATGCGATAGCGAGACAGCTGGGTATTGATGAAGTGGTTGCCGAAGTGTTGCCAGAAGGGAAAGTTGAAGCAGTTCGTCGGTTGAAGGAGTCTTACGGTAAGGTCGCTTATGTTGGTGATGGCATTAATGATGCCCCAGCTTTAGCTGTGGCAGATATTGGGCTTGCAATTGGTACAGGTACCGATATAGCGGTGGAATCTGCTGATGTTGTCTTAATGTCCGGCAACCTACAGGGTGTGCCTAATGCTATTGGATTGTCTAAGGCAACAATAGGTAACATCAGGCAAAATCTTTTTTGGGCGTTTGGATATAATGCCGCATTGATCCCTGTAGCAGCAGGCTTGCTGTACCCTGCCTATGGATTGCTGCTTTCGCCAATCTTTGCTGCAGGCGCGATGGCGCTATCCAGTGTATTTGTTCTGGGCAACGCACTTCGTTTGCGTCGGTTCCAGACTCCGCTGGCAGAAGACTCTGAGCACTAGTAGACGGAGAGCGCGTAGAGATTGGGGCTGATCGATTTATGCGTGAGTTAGGCTTGGACATCGAATATTTTTCAAAGACTGCGATACGCCTTGGAAACGAAGGGAAATCTCCACTCTATGTTGCTATCGATGGACGTCTGGCAGCCATTATCGCAGTCGCTGACCCTATTAAATCAAGTACGCCGATTGCCATAAATGCATTGCACCAACTGGGGCTCAAAGTCGCAATGATTACAGGTGACAATGCCAATACAGCAAATGCGATAGCGAGACAGCTGGGTATTGATGAAGTGGTTGCCGAAGTGTTGCCAGAAGGGAAAGTTGAAGCAGTTCGTCGGTTGAAGGAGTCTTACGGTAAGGTCGCTTATGTTGGTGATGGCATTAATGATGCCCCAGCTTTAGCTGTGGCAGATATTGGGCTTGCAATTGGTACAGGTACCGATATAGCGGTGGAATCTGCTGATGTTGTCTTAATGTCCGGCAACCTACAGGGTGTGCCTAATGCTATTGGATTGTCTAAGGCAACAATAGGTAACATCAGGCAAAATCTTTTTTGGGCGTTTGGATATAATGCCGCATTGATCCCTGTAGCAGCAGGCTTGCTGTACCCTGCCTATGGATTGCTGCTTTCGCCAATCTTTGCTGCAGGCGCGATGGCGCTATCCAGTGTATTTGTTCTGGGCAACGCACTTCGTTTGCGTCGGTTCCAGACTCCGCTGGCAGAAGACTCTGAGCACTAAGATAAAGGGGAGTTATGAACATTGGTAAAGCATCGAACGAATCAGGAATCTTCGCAAAGATGATTCGCTATTACGAGCAAATTGGTCTGATTCCTGCTATAGGTCGTACCGAAGCAGGCTACCGTGATTATGCACCCAATGATGTCCACCGTCTGATTTTTATCCGCAGTGCGCGTGACCTTGGTTTTTCTCTTGAATAGATAGCCGATTTGCTCAAGTTATGGAATGACAAATCTCGCCAGAGCGCCGATGTTAAACGTCTGGCACAAGAGCATATGGATGATTTAGAGCGACGTATGGAAAATATGCAACGAATGGCATATACACTCAGAGCTCTGTTCAAAAGCTGTGCTGGGGATGAGCGATTTGAATGCCCAATACCAGACATTAATGACCGCTGATGCTAAAAGCCATCCCGGTAAGAGAGAAGGGGCGGTGCAACGTAGTTCTCGTGGTAACGAAATGGAAAAAGCCCGACCCCTTATTTTAAGGGCATGATGGCGTAGCACAAAGCTGTATGGGCTAGTGTTACGCCATCAGTCTAATCAACTTATAAGCGCACACCACTAATGCACCCCCCCCAAGTGGTCAGTTGGTACGGTTAAAGGAAGATCACCATTCTCTTCATCAGCAGTCAATTTCTGTACTATCCCGCATTCGTCCACGCTCCGGTCTGAGCTGCAATAGCCATTAAGTTCTTTTAGTTGTGTTTCCAGGGCTAATAGCTCTTTAATACGATGCTGAACATGCGTGAGATGGGCACTGATTATTGCATCAATGGGGCCACAGTCTTTACCGCGATTATTAATTGCCAGTAGCAATGCACGTATTTCCTCATGAGTCATATCAAGAGAGCGGCAGCGTCGGATAAATAACAACTTTTCCAGATGAGTATTGTTGTAACAGCGGTAGTTATTTTCAATATCTCTTAATGGAGCTTGAAGTAATCCTTTTTTCTCATAGTACCGAATAGTTTCCACCGGACAACCCGCCTTACGGGCCAATTCACCAATTTTCATGCATCCCCCCTTATGCACTTGACCCTGTAGTTAGATCAGGGTCTTTAATAGTCAGTATAGTTAGCAGATGAGGAAATGAAAATGAGTGGTGGTGTAAAAAATAGCAAAACCCCTGCAGGAGACGAAGCGGCTAGTTGCTGTGAAACGTTCAATTTAGGGACAGGACTCCGGGTTAAGAATACTGGTGAATCACATAAAGCAAATGATCATGCACATGATCAGAAGGCTCATAATCACAATAAATGCAGTGATGACCATTCCCATGAAGGCCATAATCATGATGCCCATAGTCATGGCGGCGAAGGGCATTCGCATGATGAGCATAATCATAAGGGATGTAACCATGATCATGCCGCGCAAGAGCATTCTCATGAAGGCCACGATCACGGCCATGAGGGGGATTGTTGCTCCGCGGCTCCAGAACAATTGAGTAGCCTGGGGGGCTCGCAGGTTGTGGCTGGTGGATTACGGACAGAAATTCGCATTATGCAGATGGATTGTCCTGTTGAAGAAAATCTTATCAAAAAGAAACTGGGTGGAATGAGCTCTGTTAAAGAGCTTGATTTCAACCTGATGCAGCGTGTTTTGACTGTAACTCATACACCGGATTCGCTTGAAGCGATCATGGCTGCAATTCGCTCGTTGGGATTCGAGCCAGAAGTTTCGGATAATACTAGCGGCAAGAAAAATACCCAGGAGAAAAAAAAGCCCTGGTGGCCATTAGCTCTGGCTGGCGTAGCTGCTCTTGCAGCCGAAGTGATGCACTGGGCTGATATGCCTGACTGGCTCGAAGCTGGGTTGGCTTTGATAGCAGTGCTTTCTTGTGGTCTGACAACCTACCAAAAAGGTTGGATTTCGATTCGCAATGGCAACTTGAATATCAATGCACTAATGAGTATTGCCGTTACTGGGGCTTTGGTCCTTGGGCAGTGGCCAGAAGCGGCGATGGTTATGGTGTTATTCACCATTGCTGAACTAATAGAAGCCAAATCACTCGATAGAGCCAGAAATGCAATAGGTTCACTGATGAACCTGACTCCTGAAACTGCAATGGTCCAACAAGCTGATGGAACATGGCAGGAAGTTGACGCCAGTAGCGTACAACCGGGCAGTATTGTTAGGGTAAAACCAGGTGAACGAATTGGTCTCGACGGAGAAATCGTCAAAGGTCAAACCACCATTAACCAGGCTCCAATTACAGGTGAAAGTATGCCTGTCGATAAAATCGCGGGCGATACAGTATTTGCTGGAACAATAAATCAGTCAGGCTCTTTTGAATATAAAGTCACTGCAGCTGCAAATAATACAACCCTTGCGCGAATCATTCATGCTGTTGAGCAGGCGCAAGGTGCCAAAGCAGCTACACAACGTTTTGTTGACCGCTTTTCCCAGATTTATACCCCAGTCGTTATGGGTATTGCTGTTGCGGTTGCTGTATTGCCACCATTGTTTGGGGCAGGAACATGGCAGGAGTGGATCTATAAAGCTTTAGTTATGCTTGTCATAGCGTGTCCATGTGCCCTGGTTATTTCTACGCCAGTAACGATTGTCAGTGGACTTACTGCAGCTGCTCGCAAAGGGATTCTCATTAAAGGCGGTGTTTATCTTGAGCAGGGACGTAAGCTAAAAGCCCTTGCGCTGGATAAAACAGGAACTATTACCCATGGGAAACCAGTACAAACCGACGTAATGGTATTCAATGGATGGAGCGAGCGTGAAGTTCGTACTACTGCAGCTAGTCTCGCTAGTTACTCTGATCACCCTGTTTCACTGGCAATTGTGAATGCTTCTGCTGATTTGAAAAAGCAGGATGTTGACAGCTTTGAAGCGATTGTTGGGCGAGGTGTGCATGGCGTAATTACAGGTAAGGATTTTTACCTTGGAAACCTGCGTTTGACAGAAGAACACTTTAATTGTCCATCAGAGATTAAAGCAACAGTACAAAGGCTGGAAAGCCAGGGTAAAACAGTTATTTTACTCAATGATGGTAAGCAAGTGCTTGGGCTGTTCGCTGTTGCTGATACTGTTAAAAACAGCAGTCGTGAAGCGATTGAACAACTTCATGAACTTGGCGTTAAAACTATTATGCTGACTGGTGATAACCCACATACAGCTAAAGCAATCGCATCTCAGGTTGGAATTGATGAGGCTCGAGGGAATCAATTGCCAGAAGATAAACATCGTGCAGTTGAAGAGCATTCACGGATTGGAATCACTGGGATGGTTGGTGATGGTATCAATGATGCACCGGCTCTGGCTGCAGCTGATATCGGTTTTGCTATGGGAGCAATGGGTACTGATACGGCGATTGAAACTGCAGATGTAGCTTTAATGGATGATGACCTGCGTAAAATACCAGCCTTTGTGAAATTGTCCCGACAAACGTACAGCTTACTTGTACAAAATATCAGCCTCGCTCTAGGTATTAAAGCCGTATTCCTTGTACTCACGCTCATGGGAATGGGAACCATGTGGATGGCTGTATTTGCTGATGTTGGTGCCAGTCTTCTGGTTGTGGCAAATGGCCTGAGATTATTACGAAAATAAAGAGTTGGGTCTCTGAGTTCTTCATGGACGACAGACTCAGAGACCGTATTCTGGTTTGAACATATTTATCGAATATGGTTTGAGGGGGAGCGGATGGACACCAAAAAATATTCTGAAAGTGTTGTCGAAGATATTGTACAGTGGGTTGAATGTTCATTGAATAAAACCTTGCCAGTAGAAATCATTGCTGAAAAATCTGGTTATTCACGATGGCATTTTCAACGTTTATTTAAACAGGCGACCGGCATTGCGCGGGGTGAATATGTTCGCTCTCGTCGATTATCCTGCGCTGCCATCGATCTGAAACTAACTTCCAGAACAGTTCTGGACATTGCTCTTCAGTATGGTTTTGATTCGCAACAAACTTTCACGAGAGCTTTCAAAAACAAGTTTCATCTTCCTCCCGGTCGGTACCGTAAGCAAGGGAGTTGGGATTTATCAGCGCTGTGTCCATCTTTACTTTCAGACGATGAGGAGAGATATGCCAATGTTAGTTAATGACCCCGTATTGATTCCTATGATAGAAGAGCTGGCTGATAAATATAATAAAATGCAGGATTTTTTAATCGATGATGAACCTTGTATTGATATCGTACGGTCGGTGTATGAGTTGGAGTGCACCGTTAGCGAATTCAAAAAAAGAATTATACTTCAACATATTTCCTATTGCCATTCAGATGAATGTGATGACCCTGACCTGCATGTGGCCCTAATTGACAATATAAAAAATATACTTGACTATCTTGAATAATTTTACAAGAAGGGGGTTAGGTTTTCTTAAAACCATTTGTGTTTTGGATGAATAAATATTTTTAATTCACTGATTTCCATATGGTCTCAACCATAAGGAATATGATGGTAACTAACTCGGGTCAGTCAGTGCGACTCGTGCAAGATGCTTCATGTGTATATCGTATAAAAGCTTGACCCTATATCAACTTTAGGGTTTTTAATGGAACCAAGTCGAGAGTAGCGAGGACGATGAACAGGGCAATAGGGGGAATCATTAATGGAGCCTTGTTGCAGACGTTCTGCCTAGTCGCTAGAGCAAATAGAGGTCTCCATGATCAAGCAAAAAACTATCAAGAATATTGTTGAGTTAAACGGTATTGGCTTGCATAGCGGTAAAACCGTTAACATGAAAATCATGCCTGCTGGTGCCAATAGTGGCATACGGTTCCGTAGAACAGATGTAACTCCTGTTGTTGATATTCAGCTCCGTGCCGATCAGATTCATGACACTATGCTGGCAACAAGCATTATCAACCCTCAGGGAGTTCGAGTTTCAACAATCGAACATTTCCTCTCTGCGGTGTCCAGCATGGGACTTGATAACCTCTTGGTGGAGCTCGATGCTCCAGAACTTCCCATTCTCGATGGGAGTGCCAGAGGATTCATATATTCAATAATGCACGCTGGTTTGATAGAGCAGTGTGCGCTAAAAAAATATCTGCTGATAAAAAAAACGGTTTCCGTAAAAGATGGCGACAAATGGGCTCTTTTGCATCCAGACTCTAAGTTCTCGATCGATTTTATGATTGATTTTAAGCATCCCTTGATTTCTGCTGAGACCAATAGATTAAATATTGAAGTGTCGAAAGAAAACTATATTGGCGAGATTGCTGATGCCAGAACTTTTGGATTTGTTCGTGATGTAGAACTTCTACAACAAAAAGGTCTTGGGTTAGGGGCAAGTTTGAATAATGCGATAGGTCTTGATGAATATAGCGTTCTGAACCCGGAAGGTCTGCGATTTAACAACGAACTTGTGCGACATAAAACACTGGATGCGATTGGAGACCTCTTCGTATCAGGCCATAATATTATTGGCGCCTACCATGCTTATAAGTCAGGTCATGCATTAAATAATAAGTTGATGCTTGCGTTGTTGAATGATGTCGAATCATGGGAATTAGTGAGTGTTGGCGAATATAAAAATGATTCCACTAGAGATAGCATTCTTTCTAAACCCAAAGAAGAGTGTTTTGAGTCATTAAGTATGTGGTCATAAGGGAGATGAGTATTTTCGTCACATCTGGTTTCTTATACAGCTTATCTTGATGATCTTTTTTCTTGACCTTACCGCCACAGGAAGGTTTAGGCTGGATATCGACTCAATATTGATGAGCCAGACGGTAACCGTATCACTACGTATGCAAGGTAAGAGCGCCGGAAACGACGTCATTTGAAACTGGATCTGGTATCAACAGAATACATTTTGGGAGGTAAGGATGAACATTGGTGATGCTGCCCGGTTATCCGGAGTTTCCGCAAAAATGATCCGCTATTATGAAGAGGCGGGATTAATACCGGAAGTAGCCAGAACTGCAGCCGGGTATCGGATGTTCCGCGATATTGATGTGTACAAATTACATTTTATACGCCGATGTCGGGAATTAGGTTTCTCTCTGGCACAAACAGGGGAACTTCTCTGTCTGTGGGGGAACCATTCGCGCCAGAGTGCTGATGTAAAAAAATTAGTCGAGTCACACATCAACGAGTTGACGCGAAAAATTCAAGAATTTCAGCGTATGGCATCAATACTTACAACGCTTTCTGATTGCTGTGCAGGGGATGATAAGCCTGAATGCCCTATTTTGAGTGCACTGTATCTTGCAGATGTTAACGGTTTACAAAAATCAGACTCTGGTCCTGAAATTTCTTAGCCGCAATCCATAGATGACAGTAATTTCAACTGAAATTACGCCTACAAAACAAGATGACATTAATTGGGTTAGTAACTCTTGGGTAAAAAGAAATCAATGTGG
>JARGOI010000451.1 GCA_029212275.1 Thalassolituus sp. | reverse complement strand
TGTCAGTCGATAACGTGTTATTCAAGCAACCCATTCATATTGGTGAAATGGTCACTTGTTTGGCCACAGTGAATTACACCGGAAATACATCGATGGAAATTGGCATTAAGGTCATTGCCGAAGACATTCGACAAAAAACCGTACGCCATACCCACACCTGTTACTTTACGATGGTGGCTATGGATGAAAACAATCAACCAACGCCGGTTCCCGAATTAGAACTTAAAGACGAAACACAGATCCGCCGCTACAACAAGGCAGTAAAACGTCGTCAGGCACGCCAACGTTTACAAGATATAATGAAGGTCATTGAAAAAGATGAAGGTGCAGACGACTTAGATGATCTGCCAATGGTGCGTTGCCCTTAAAGGCTAATCCTGCCCTACCTTAGCGATGAGCTCCGCCCAAATAGCTCTGCCGACGGCGTTAAAATGGATCATGGTTTCAACCATCTGTTGTCGGCGAGCACTATCGATCATTTCCTGTGGCAGTCGCGGATCGTAAGCAATGTCATGCAGCACCTTGTTACCAATCAAAAAGGACTCGCGCGCGGCATCCTGTAGATTTTTCTCAGCATAACTTGCCAACCACGATTGCATTTCAGCCGTAAGCGCTAGGTAATTGTCATTCAGCTTCTGCACCGGCCACAACGCTAACTCACTCGGTTGTTTGTCACACTGAAACTCAGATACACGGAAAATACAGACTTCAGACTCCAACCCCAATTCGATGAGATTCTGCCGTAATGAGGCAAGCTCAATCTTAAGATTATCTGGTCGAATCAATAAGCCTTGGTCAAACTGACGAAACCCCCAAAGCGTGGTCACACGCTCGCGCTTACGCAGCTGCTTACGATCACGTCGCCCAAGATTGGCCACATAGATAGCGATCCAATCCCCCTTCCACGGCTTCAAGCCTTGCTCTAGTAACTGCCATTGCTTTTGCTGGTGCGCCAGCACTTGAGCTTCCTCACCCAGAACATAGCCACCCTGATCACTCAAAATCAGTAAACCCTGAGATACCAGTCGATTCAAAGTCACCCGAATATTGTTGGGTTCTAACTCAAACAAACCACCGATACGCACAAGACTGATTGCGGAGATAGGCTGATCAGCTTCTTTAACAAGATTAAGAATAAGTTTCTTAGCGGAATGAGGTAATGCGCGAACGGACATAAAATCAGCCTAATTAGGAACTCGAAATACTATCACAACGTCCCAAAACCACTAATTACATCAATTGACACATTGTTTTATTAAGTGTAATTTTAGCACATTCAACCAAAACGAATACCATACCATGATCAATACACACGACGATTTTGAAACAGGCTTAGAGCGTAAGTCTGCATGGGACACACTTACTCAGTTACTCGGACCAGAGATGATTGCATCTTTGCATCAACGCTCGGATGCTTGGGGCTGGTTTGGTATCGCGAGCTGCTGGGCCGCTATTGTTCTTTTACTTTTTATCACCAAATTCGCTATTGATGCAGCCACTTGGTGGGGCATTCCAGTTGTAATTGTCTCTTTAGCCTTGCTTGGTGGACGATTTCTCGGACTCGCCATTCTGACCCATGAAGGCGCACATCGCAGTTTATTCAAGACACAAAAACTCAATGACCCAATCTGTAATTGGCTATGCGCTGCGCCGATCTATCTGGATATCGTAAAATATCGCCGTCATCACGCACTTCACCATGTCCATACAGGAACAGAGCTTGATGTCGATCTACCTCTCTGTGATGGCTTTCCAACCAGCCGAGCGTCGATAACGCGTAAGCTCTTTCGCGACATCTCGGGAATGACAGGCATCAAAACAATCATTGGCTTCGTTATGATGAATGCTGGAATGATTAAGTGGAACGTCGCAGGCACCGTGGAAAAATTACCCCAAAATGGTCGATCAAAAATTAATTACTTTTGGACATTTATCAAAGAAAGCCGCAGAACACTGATATTCCATGGCGTGTTTTTTCTGTTAACGCTTTACTTGAATGTAACCGAGTTATTTTTCATCTGGTGGGCAGGATATATATTTACATACCCACTCTGCATCAGAGTTCGCTCTATCGCAGAACATGCCATGACCGAACGCACGGGGAACATGCTAAAAAATACCCGTACAACGAAAGCAGGTCTTATCACCAGAGCCTTATTTGCCCCTTTTAATGTGAATTTCCATATTGAGCATCATGCTCTGGTTTCTGTGCCTTACTGGCAATTACCTAAGCTGCACGCGCTATTACGTGAGCAACAAGCGGTACCGACTCCGCCATCCTATTGGCAAGTAATGCGTTTAGCGGCATCCCATAACTAAACGCTGAGTTATAACAGTCACATATATAAAAAACCCAATAAAAAAGCCCGCTTAGCGGGCTTTTTGATTTATCCAATCAACTTAGATATGTTTTACTTCGTCAATTTCATACTCAACAACACCGCTGGGTATTTTAATTGAAACCACATCGCCT
>JARGOI010000450.1 GCA_029212275.1 Thalassolituus sp. | reverse complement strand
TGAAACACCATGCCGCGTTCTGGTCCAGGTTTCGTGACGGGTTCGTTATTAAGCAATACTTGGCCCGATGTGGGTTGTTCTAACCCCGCTAGAATACGAATCAAGGTTGACTTCCCACAACCTGACGGACCAATAACACAGACAAATTCGCGTTTATGAATTTTTAAATCAATGTTATTAAGCGCCGTTGTTGTGCCACTTTTGTTAGGGAATTGCTTTGTTAAGCCTTTCACCTCGAGTGTCACAGGTCGCTTTTTGAGACGATCAAATCGATCTTTAACTTCTGGGCTTTGGTCCAGATAACTGGGTAATTCGAAATCAGTCATAATTCAGCCCCTTAACTATTTTTCTGCCATGGGAATAGACGACGTCCAAACCATGCCAAAAGTAGATCAATGGTGATACCCATAATGCCGATCATAATGATGGCGGCGAATACGTTATCAAAATTCTTATAACGCGCTTGCTGGGTAATAAACCATGTAATGCCCGAACTGGTGCCAATTAACTCAGCAACAATCAAATAGGTCCAAGCCCAGCCTAGAAGAATTCTGATGTCGCGATATAAGTCGGGCATAATTCCGGGCACTACCACTCTGAACAGCATAGAACGATTACCCGCGCCTAATGTTTGTGCAGCTTCCAGTAAGGCGGGATCTAACTTGCGCGTGGTATTCGCTACCACCAACACTTGCTGAAAAAATGTACCAATGAAAATAATGGCAATTTTGGGCGCTTGATAAATACCTAAAATAGCCACCGCGAGAGCACCAAATGCAGGCGCTGGTAAGTAACGAAAAAACTCAATAAAAGGCTCAAATAAGCGCGAAAAGAAATCATAAGTACCAGCCAATATTCCTAATGGAATACCAATAACAGAAGAAAGAACAAAGCCCCAAAATATAACCTGAATACTGCTCCACAAACTTTCATGCAACCATTCTTCGCTACGTCGCTGCGGTTCAGTCACAAAGGCAGTATAAAAAGCGGTAATGACTTCGTGCGGCGCAGGTAAGTAAACTGGGTTTGCTGGAATTCCCGTTGGAGGCTCAGTTTTATTCTCTATTGTGTTATTTAATTCTTTTTGATAGACCTCCTTGTCTACCAACATATTTTCACGAAAATAGCTTACCGACCCTGGATCACTAATTTCGACTTGTGGGTGCCATAAAAAAGGAACGTAACTGACTAAACACCAAAGTGTAATAGGCAATGCAAAACTGAACAAAGTCACCCACAACCGCGGGTTCGGATCTAAGCGTTTGTTAACTGCAAATATTGCCATAATGTACATGTCTCTTTGCGAGCAATTTATACATTGATTAGCCACAAAAATGCCTGCGTTTGAGTAACACTGAGCAAGGGATAATCAGTTAATTCATATAAACTAGTTAAGAAAAACCATCAGAAAATCGGGATACCGAAAGCCAGTATCCCTTTCAAGATGTATTAAAACTTACTTGATTGCTTTCATCAGGGAAGTGTCGATGTAATCGTCAATCACCTGTGCGTTTGGATAAACGTCGTTGGCAACGTTAAAATCGTCGGCAATTTTGGTTGAACCATAAATTGATTTAAAACCGTCGGCTTTTTCTAAAAATGGTAACGCTTCTTTGATCGAAAGAATTTTAGTGCCATCAATGAACGCGCTGTATTCAGCGGGAGCAATGCCCACACGTGCAGCCATAATACTGATCGCTTCTTCACGAGTTGCCGGGTCCTTTAAATAAGCCACCGCTTTATCCCAAACTTTAACCACCTTCATCCATTCGGCTTTATTTTTCGCTAAGCTCTCTGGAGACACCGCTAATACGTCATAGATAAGACCTGGTTCGTCGGCACTAGAATAAATACGCGTTGATCCAGGCACTAGACTTAATGCTTGGCCAGAATTGGGTTGCCAAGCAACGATGGCATCAACTTGACCAGACGCCAATACTTGAGGCGTTTCGTTGGTTGGAACATTCACTAGCTCGACATCCGCTTCGCTCATGCCATTTTTTTCTAACGCATTTAACAGCAGTAAGTGACCAACAAAACCAATTTCTACGCCAACTTTCTTACCTTTCAAATCTTTTACCGACTTGATACCTGGCGCAGCAACGACCATGTCATTACCATTACTGTAATCGTTGATTAAAATGCTGACGTTGCGAGCACCTGTTGCACCAGTCACCAAAGCATCACCATTGGTCATAGCCACAGCGTCTAATTGTCCCGCAGCGAATGCATCCATACTGGCGACATAATCAAACCATTCAAATTGAACATCGACGCCCTCAGCTTTAAACATCTGTTTTTCGATGGCTATTTCCCAAGCAACCCAGCCTGGCCAGTCGCTGTAACCAATTTTTAGAGGTTCGGCTATTGCACCAGCAGCACTGAACATACTGGCTAATAGGCCAGTCATTAACATTTTTTTAATCGCCATCGTTTATCTCCGGGTATTACGAAAATGAAAGTTAGTAATACT
>JARGOI010000022.1 GCA_029212275.1 Thalassolituus sp. | reverse complement strand
GTTGGAGTTGGCATCTTAAATTAAACGGTGATGCACTTCGGAGTTGAATCCGCGTAAGTTAAAATAAATAACGGATTTTAAAAAAAAAATTAAACCAATAACTTTCCAGCGTTCTTTTCATCGGTTTTTTCAGCAGCCTTTACAACAGTGGCATCGAGGCTTTTTTTAGGGAAAACGGTATAAGGCAGCAGTCGATCTGTTTCTGCTCTGACCACGGCATAACACTCACAACTTAAAGCTTCCAGTTGCGGTCGATCCAATACCGTGATGTGACCGCGGTGATAATCGATGACGCCTAACTTTTGTAGTTTTCCAGCCGCTTCGGTCACGCCTTCACGGCGCACGCCTAACATATTGGCGATCAGTTCTTGCGTCATCGTCAGGTGGTTATCAGGCAAACGATCAAGCGACAGTAACAGCCAGCGACATAATTGCTGATCAATCGAATGATGGCGATTGCATACCGCAGTTTGTGCCATCTGGGTAATGAGCGACTGAGTATAACGCAACATAAGGTGCAGTAGTTTTCCATGGCGATCAAATTCTTTGGTTAAAATAGACCCTTTCAGTCGGTAGGCATAACCAGCACTTTGCACAATGGCTCGACTGGACGTGCTTTCACCTCCCATAAATAAGGCAATCCCAATCACACCTTCATTGCCCACCACGGATATTTCTGCTGAAGAACCGTTTTCCATCACATACAGTAACGATACGATGGAATCGACGGGAAAATACACATGCGCCAAGGTATCACCGGCTTCATAAATCACTTGCCCCAGAGCTAAGGTGACTAATTCAATAGACTGAAATATTGTATCTTGAACTTCACTTGGTAATTCGGCCAATAGATGGTTACGCAATGGAGAAATTGGCGAATCAATGATGTTAAGTGTCATGTTTAAAATTCTTTTAAATGATCAAAATGAATATAGAGTGCCATGCTGCAGAACGCGAGCATCACTATTGCGAATACTTTGTATGACAGAGACTAACCTATCTATGAGAAAGTATGCCATGTTTTAATTTCCGTCATAAAAAATACTCGTTTCCGCTATCGAAACATCCCATAAATTTTTCAATAATTTTGAAAAAATAATAGATTTAGGGAAATATACCGCTGTATAAGGCCCTGTAGCAGCCTGTAAGGCAGTTGAGAAAAATAGCGCGGGTGAATTTAGGTTTTATGGATTCTTTAGATCAATTATCTATGCTCTATATTCTTTTTAGTTCCAAGCCTCATATCCAGAGAGGACATCAAATAATTCTTCGTCGATGTCACTTTGGCGTAGGCGATGATAGCGTCGATTTAAGTTCTCTTGTAACTCTTCAATATTTTTTTCAGCCCGCTGCATTGCAGCCAAACGGCTGGCATTTTCACTCGCCAATGATTCTGCACAGGCTCTAAAAATACTCACAAAAAGATATTCACGTATTAATGCACTCACCGTTTGCTGTTGGTTAAACATAATTTCAGGAAGATTATTGGTAGGCCATTGCTTAGACGCCAGATTCGCTTGCCATTGAGCATCCAAAGGCAACAATTGTTGGTGAGTTAACTGATGAGGATTAGATACAGCAAGTACTCCCGCTTGAGGGCGATGATGAAATAAATAAACCTGATCAATCAACCCTTGGTCAAGTTGAGCTTCGAGCTTGATTAATACATTACTGACAAGCGTTGTAATGGCATGTATTGAATTGGGCAGCAAAAATCCAGTTTCGAGCATTAACGGCGTATCGACTAAGCGTGCTTGAAGTCGCTCCCCTACTACCCACAGAGTTTTATTTCCCGGTAAAGAAGCCAGTGTTTCGACGAGATAATCGACCATGACTTCATTAAACTGTCCGACCAACCCTTGGTCTGAGCCAAAGGCAATGATTCCAATATTTTGCGGTTTAGACTGGTAATTAGTAGAACTGTGATTAGAAGGGAGATGATTAGGAGCGCGATGACTCGAAAATAATAGACCTTGTTGGGCGCAGGCGACCAATCCTAATTGTACGGTTCGGTAATAGTCATCCAACGAAAGTACCGCTTGTTCGTATTGACCAATACTTGAGGAAGCAATAGTTTTCATACTGCGCACAACCGATTCGAGTTCTTGTGCACTGTCGATTTTGTGACGCAGTCCAGTAACGCTTTCGGTCATGGGATGATCTCGACATTAGTAATCATTGATTGTCTATGGAAAGAGAATTGACAACAGAATGAGAAACAAAAGATTCGAGTGCTTGACGTGCCGCTTGCAATATGACGTTTTTATCCTCCTCACTCAACGACTCTGTTCCCTCTAAGCGTTCCACTATGCTTGCCGGTATTGATGTCGAACTTTGCCGAACGGCTAACTGTGCCGCTGGCATCTGCGCTAAAGCGATGTCATCAAAAAGATTGGCGGTTAATGCTATTAACACGGCCATTTGCTCGACCATCGACAGCGGCGAAAATTCAGGCTGCATCAGACAAGCTCGGATGCGGCGACCATGCTCAATAATGCGTAAGGTATCGTCATCCATGCGCGCACCAAAACGCGAAAACGTTTCAAGTTCTTCAAACTGGGCATACGCCAGTTTCAGATCAACCGTCACACTTCGGTAGGCGGCACGTTGTGCTTTGCCTCCCACCCTAGAAACCGACTTCCCAACATCCACCGCTGGTAAAACGCCTAACTCAAACAACGTCGGTGAAAGATAAATCTGACCATCGGTGATAGAAATTAAATTAGTGGGAATATAGGCAGAAATATCCTGCGCTTCGGTTTCGATGATAGGTAATGCGGTTAATGAACCACCCCCCAGCTCAGCGCATAAATGAGTAGCGCGCTCTAATAATCGGGAGTGGATATAAAAAATATCACCAGGAAATGCCTCACGACCGGGTGGACGACGCAGCAATAAGGACAGTTCTCGATATGCACGAGCATGATGCGTAAGGTCATCGTACACGATTAACACATCGTGCCCTTGCTCCATAAAATATTCGGCAATACTGGTGGCCGCATACGGCGCAAGATAAGTTAAACCAGGAGGATCATTGCCCTCAGTCACCACCACAACGGTATAGTCCATTGCATGTTGTTCTTTCAGAGTGGCAATAATTTTTGCGACGCCAGAGGCACGCTGTCCAATGGCGCAATAAACGCATAAGACATTTTTACCGCGCTGATTCAATATTGTATCTAGCGCAATGGTTGTTTTACCCGTTTGGCGGTCACCAAGAATTAATTCTCGCTGGCCACGTCCCACGGGAATAAGTGCATCGATCACCTTAATTCCCGTTTGTAACGGCACACTGACCGCAGCACGATCCATGATGGCTGGCGACGGACGTTCGACGGGCAAACGCGCTTGGGCGATTAACACTCCCTTATCATCCAAGGGTGCACCAATGGGATTAATCACTCGACCAATTAAGTTATCGCCCACCGGTACATCGATCACGTGACCTAAACGTTCAACTTCGTCACCCGTCTGCAAATGCCAATAGTTGCCCAGCAACACCACACCAATCTCATGTTCATCAACATTAAAGGTGATGCCATGAATATTGCCGGGAAACTCCAGCACTTCTTCAAACCCTACGCCCGGTAAGCCCGATACTTTGGCGATACCATTACTGATACTGGTGATGATGCCAATTTCTTTAAGCGTTAATTGATGTTGTAACATTTGGCGAGCTTGGCCGAATTTCGCAAAAAACTGATCAAAAGTGTTTTCTAGAAACGAATTATTTAACGCATCAAATTGAGAGATCATGGTTTTGCTCTTTATTTATTTGATCGTTGGCAATCTTGTCTTTTTTAATCTGATTCGTTTTAACTAACTTTTCACCCTGATCATTTACTCTTTGACCATCTACTCTTTGACCATCTACTCTTTGGCCCTCTACTTTTTGGCCCTCTACTTTTTGGCCCTCTGCTGCTTGATTTTCGGCTGTTTTCGTATTGGTGTTAACGGTCGTTTGCTCGGTTAAGATGTCGTTCAAACCCTTTTTCAAGGAAACAAGATAGTTGTCGATGCTCCACACAATTTTTTGACCATGGCAGTTAACCTCAATGCCACTCACCAGCGCCGCAGCGGTGATAAACTGAATTTCAATTTCCTCCCCGACAATATCATTCAACGCGGCTGCTACGTTGTGGCGATTTTGTTCTGCAAGTTCAAACGCGGTTCGAACAATCATTGGTAACTCAGAGCCATGCATCGACGCTTGCAAATTGATGGTTTCTTGTTCGTTTAGTGCATGTAGACGCTGGATAAATATTGCGCACATTCGCGCTTCTAACTGGCTGTCAGAAAGATCGTTAAGCACTTGACGGCTTATGGCAAACACCTCGTCTTTAACATACTGTGTCAGACTTTGCTGCACACTGAGTTGCTCGTTTTTTAAAGCTACTTGCCATTTTTGGCGCAATGCTTCCGACTCTTCAGTGACGGTCTCGAGTAATCTTGCTCGCTGAGTTTTTACCTCCTCTGCCAGTTTTTCCATACGTGCTGAGTGCTGCTGCTTAAATTCGCTATTTTTTTGCAAAAATTCTTCGTGCTGCTGCTGAGCTTCGGCTTGTTTTGCAGCAGCATCAGTAAGTTCATCGGCTATGCGTTTTTCGCGAGTATCAATGGCGTTAAGGATGGGGCGATATAAATACCGCTTCAATAACCACACGAGCACTAGAAAGTTGATGACTTGCGCAATCACCGTAAACCAATCAATCAACATGTATTATTGACCTGCCGCTTGAGCAATGCCGTAATTCCAAAATGGATTAGCAAACAGCAATATCATCGATACTACAAAACAGTAAATAGCGGTCGATTCAATCATCGCCAACCCCACAAACAGGGTGCGAGTAATCGTGGCAGAGGCATCGGGTTGTTGCGCCAAAGAAGACAAAGCCACCGCCACTGCTTTTCCTTCTCCCAAAGAAGGACCAATCACACCAATGGCAATGGTCAGTCCTGCGGTAATAATGGATACCACTGCAATTATTGTCATACTGTCCATATTCGCTCCATAAATCATCATAGTCGTGTGTTGTTATCCGCTAATTGTTAGCTTCTATTTGTTTATTGCTGTTTCTTTTTCTATCGGTGTCGCAGAAACCCGCTGGCGGGTTGCCGCGGCGATGTACACAGTAGCTAAAATAAAAAATATGTATGCTTGCACAATTCCTGTTAACAACCCCAGCAAGGTCATCACGATTGGAAATAACAAGGGCGTAATGGTCAATAAAATCGCGATAATCATCGCACCACTCATCATGTTACCGAATAGCCTTACCGCTAACGCTAAAGTACGAGAAACTTCGCTGATAATATTAAACGGCAGCATAATTATGGTGGGCTGGGCGTAAGTAAAAAGATATCCAGCCAAGCCTTTTTCTTGAATGCCAAACATAGGTACCGCCACCAGCACACATAAGGCCAAAGCCGCTGTCGTAGAAAGAGAACCCGTCGGCGGCGAAAACCCTGGGATGATTGTTGCTAGCGCCGACAGTGCGATAAATAAAAATAAGGTACCGAGAAAACTGAGGTATTTTTGTGGCTGACTCAGACCCACTTCTTTAATCTGAATATTAATACTTATCACAATTACTTCTAACAGGTTTTGCCAACGCGAACGCTGTGTACTTTCAAATTTTCTATTATTAGTTGGTGTATTGGTCGACTGTATATTTGCTGATAGCTTTCGTGTCACTAAAATAGACGCAAGCACCAGTGCCAAGATAATTAACCAAGTAAACACAATGGTGGCATTGAGTTTAAAAAATCCCATTTGCCAAAAGATAATTTGATCAGGGCTAAGGCGCATAAGGTTGCTTCTTAGCTTTAAAGGCAGGTTGAATAACGGATTTTTTATCAGTGGATTTTACAGTTGAGGATTCGGAGATGGCTTGCAAAGATAATGTTAGTGAGGAAGAAGGATAAATGATCCGTACTACTAACAAACGCACCAGCATAAATCCAATTAAACCCAGTACCAATGATTGCCAGCTGTTGCCTAAAATAAAATAGAAACCCAACACCACTAGGCTCGTGCGCACAATGAGACTTCCTAAAAATAGCATGGCTATTTTTAGGCCGCTTTGGGTAACACTGGCAAGCTTACGTACAGTCCACCACAGGCCAACAAAATATACTGCGCCCAAACATGCTCCTATAAACAAAGATACGATTAATAACGACACCATCAAACCTGCCCCGACATCGATCCAAGCAGTCAATCCCATAAAATAATGGTTGCTTACTGAATCGTTTATATAATCAATCATCACCATGACTATCCTCTTGGTGGATATCTTTGTTTTCCTTGTCAACCCAATGCCAAGCGTTAAAACACCCTAAACACAATCCCACCACCAGCAACATTAATGTCCACGACTTTCCGCCGGGATAATGATCATCCAGCCACAAACCCAGTGCTGCGCCGAGTAACGTTGGAATTGCGACTGACCAGCCAATTAAGCCCATCATACCCAAGCCAGACCACACGGTTTGATTAACCTCACGCTGAGCTTTGAGCTTACGCGCAGCCATATGACCCACCTTTTGGCTGTACTTGGTTTCGCCTTTTTTATTCATAGCGCACGTCCTGATGAAACGACGCCAAGCGATTCATCAATCCATTCTCCATTTTAGTGAGTGCAAAGCGCAGTGTTTGCGCTTGCTCATCGAGGTGCTTAAATTCTTGTTCCACCGCGTCACGCAATTCATCCAAACCGAAACCACTCTTGGCATTACGCACAGACACCAGCACCTCTGCTCCCGTTTTAACCAAGATGCCTTCATCCACAGCGACGTACGTTTCTTCTGCACCCTTAATTTCAAACACCAGAATTCCTGCGCTCAGTGCGGCGATACAGTCACGGCGATGGGACAAAATTCCAAAAGCTCCCTCAGGCGTCATGGCCACAATGCGATGGACTTGATGTGACTCAGAAAACACCGAATTCGGTAGCAATATTTTTAACGTCATGGCTGCTGACACGTTGCTCTCTCTTTTTATTCGTGCGTATTTTCTATCTTGTTTAAGGTTCGCTAGCATTTTCACATCAACCTATTGTTTGATGCTGTTTCTTATTGTGTTGCTTGCCTTCCTTTTCCTTAATTGCGGCTTCATCAATACCGCCAATCATGTAAAGAGCGCTTTCGGGAATGTCTTTAAATTCATCGCGTAATATTCGTTCACAACCATCCAACGCGTCTTTAGTGCTGACTAACTTGCCGGACAACCCGGTAAATTGTTCGGTGGTGAAAAATGGCTGGGTTAAAAAGCGTTCTAGTCGTCGCGCTCGACCAACTATTTTTCTATCTTCTTGCGATAACTGTTCCATACCCAACATAGCGATGATGTCTTTCAGTTCTCCGTACTGTGCCAAGGTACGACGAATCTCTTGCGCTAACTCGTAATGTCGCTGACCAATAATGCTAGGCGTGGCCATTTTAGAACTGGATTGCAATGGGTCGATGGCGGGATATAAGCCTTCGCTGGCGCGTTTGCGAGACAACACGATGAAAGCAGATAAGTGGGAAAAGGTATGAACCGCTGCCGGGTCAGTAAAATCATCGGCGGGCACATACACCGCTTGAATCGATGTGATCGCACCGCTGCCGGTATTGGCGATGCGCTCCTCTAATTGCGATAACTCGGTGCCCATGGTCGGCTGATATCCCAAGCGCGCAGGCATTTGCCCCATCAGCCCCGAAACTTCCATCCCTGCCTGAATAAAGCGAAAAATATTATCAACCAGCAACAGTACATCACGATGTTCGTCATCGCGAAAATATTCCGCCATGGTTAACGCTGCATGACCCACCCGAAAACGGGCACCGGGCGGTTCGTTCATTTGCCCGAAGACCATCACCATATTATCTAACACACCCGCGGCTTTCATTTCTCGGTAAAGCTCTTCGCCTTCGCGACAGCGTTCGCCAATGCCACAAAAAATGCTTACTCCAGAATGTTGCCCGACCATGTTATGAATCATTTCGGTCAGCAAAACGGTTTTGCCCACACCGGCCCCACCAAATAATCCGGCTTTTCCTCCGCGCTCCAGAGGCATTAACACATCAATCACTTTAATACCGGTTTCAAACACTTGGGTTTTCGTCGCCCGTTGCGCCAATGCAGGTGGAGCATGATGAACAGACCGCCATTGCACGGCGTTGAGCGGCGGCTCGCGATCAATGGTATTGCCGAAGACATCAAACATGCGTGACAAAATGGTTTTTCCAACGGGGGCCATTAACGGCCCACCGCTGTCTTCTACCAACATACCCCGAGCCAACCCTTGGGTTGGGGTAAGTGCAATACAGCGCACCCGCTGAGAATCTAGTTGTGAAAATACTTCGATGGAAATGTGATTGCTCTTGCCGCTGTGCAACAAGGTACGAATGGCGGGTAAGTGCTGAGTAAATAGCACATCGACCACACTGCCACGAATCGATATGACCGTGCCTTGATTTTTAACCTCAGCGCTTTTTAAAACCGATACGTTAGGAGATGGGGCATGCAAGGTATTTCTAGTCATGAGCATCACCTTTATAGTTATGATCAGTGTATAAAAAAGGTAATGTCCGGTTCTGTGCGCTAGCGCACATTACTGGCAATGACACTACTAGCGAATACTAGGCATGAGGTGACCAGCGCCAATTACGAATCTCGGGCATGTCTTCACCATATTTATTGATGTAATGACGATGCTCGAGCAATTTTTCGTTCAGTTCGCGTTTCACTCCTGCGCCTTTAGCGCCGATATGAGGCGACACTCGATCAATCACATCCATCACCAAATGAAAGCGGTCCATATCATTAAGTACGGTCATGTCAAAAGACGTGGTAATGGTGCCCTCTTCTTTGTAACCACGAACATGAATATTGTGGTGATTGGTGCGCCGATAGGTGAGCTTATGAACCAGCGACGGATACGCATGAAAGGCAAAAATTACCGGTTTATCACGGGTAAATAACGCATCGAAATGCTCATCACTGAGCCCATGAGGATGTTCTGACTGAGGCTGCAGTTTCATTAAATCGACAACATTCACTACACGTATTTTTAATGCGGGAAAATGCTTGCGCAAAATGGATACTGCCGCCAACGTTTCTAAGGTTGGTACATCACCACAGCAAGCCATGACGACATCGACATCGTCATTTTTTTCTAAATCATCTCGTTGAAATCCACCATCAGCAAACGCCTTATTCACGGTTTCGCTGCTGGCCCAGTCCCAAATACCAATGCCCGCAGTGCAATGCTTAACCGCCTGATCCATCGTTAGCCATTGCGGCGCTGGATGCTTACCGGCAATCACCACATTCACATACTGTCGGCTGCGAAGGCAGTGATCCATCACCGACAGTAAACAGTTGGCATCGGGCGGCAAATACACACGTACAATTTCGGCTTTTTTATTGACAACGTGGTCGATAAATCCCGGATCTTGATGGGTAAAGCCATTGTGATCTTGACGCCATACATGGGAAGCCAGTAAATAATTGAGCGATGCTATGTTTCGTCTCCAGGGCAACTGTGACGTCACTTTTAACCACTTTGCATGCTGGTTAAACATCGAATCAATAATGTGAATAAACGCTTCGTAAGAGTTAAAAATCCCGTGTCGCCCGGTCAGTAAATAACCTTCGAGCCAACCTTGGCATTGATGCTCACTGAGCATTTCTACTACGCGCCCGCTGGGGGCAAGATATTCGTCGTTTAACTCAATGGTGGCTTCCCACTGGCGCTCGGTCGTTTCGAACATGGCACCCAATCCATTGGACATAGTTTCGTCGGGGCCGAACACTCGAAAATTACGTTGCTCTTGGTTGAGTTTGGCAACATCGCGCAGTAATGGGCCAAGCACATGGGTATCACCCAAGCCGTGCACTCCCGGTGTGATCACATCGCAGCCATAGTCGCGAAAATTGGGCATGACCAAATTTTGCAACAACATACCGCCATTGGCATGAGGATTGGCGCCCATGCGACGATCACCGATAGGTGCGAGATCCGCCAATTCCTTAATTAAGCGCCCCTTGCTATCAAACAATTCTTCTGGACGATAGCTACGCAACCAATCTTCCAATAGGGATAAATGTTCGGGATGAGCCGTTGGACTTGAAAGTGGTACCTGATGCGCACGAAATGTGCCTTCAATTTGAATGCCATCGACCACTTTAGGCCCAGTCCATCCTTTGGGTGACTTCAGCACGATCATCGGCCAACGTGGACGGGTTAAATCGCCGTCTACTCGGGCATTTTTATGAATATTTTTGATTTCTTCGGTGACGACATCCAGCGCTGTTGCCATGGCTTGATGCATCAACATAGGATCATCGCCTTCGACAAAGATAGGATGCCAGCCGTAGCCGTAAAATAATTGCTCTAATTCTTCATGAGAGATGCGCGCAAGGATGGTCGGGTTAGAAATTTTGTAACCATTCAAATGCAAAATCGGAAAGACCACGCCATCGCTGACAGGATTTAAAAACTTATTCGAATGCCATGCAGTCGCTAATGGGCCGGTTTCTGCTTCGCCATCCCCCACCACACAGGCAACGATTAAATCAGGATTATCAAACACTGCCCCAAAGGCATGACTGAGTGAATAGCCCAGTTCGCCGCCTTCATGAATTGAACCCGGACACTCAGGTGAAGCGTGGCTAGGTATGCCGCCGGGAAATGAAAATTGTAAAAAAAGCTTCTGTAATCCGGCAGCATCTTGCGTAATATTCGGATAAATTTCGCTGTAGGTGCCTTCTAAATAGGTATTAGCCACCACGGCGGGGCCGCCATGCCCAGGGCCCGAGACATACAACATATTAAGATCGTATTGTTTTATGATGCGATTTAAATGCGCATAAATAAAATTCTGCCCCGGAGTTGTTCCCCAATGACCCAACAGCATTTTCTTAATATCGGTTAACACCAATGGACGAGTCAGCAACGGATTATCGTAAAGATACATTTGGCCAACAGACAGGTAATTAGCTGCTCGCCAGTACGCATCGATTAAACGTAGCTGCTCGGGTGCTAGTGCGAGATCTTGCATTATTGGAATCCCCTATTGGATTGTCTTGTTCGTTTTAAACAAACGCACGCGCTTTTAAGCAGCTGCTAATTCGGCTTTCATTCGTGTAAATTCTTCACGATTAATAGCGCCGCTGGCATAACGTTCATTCAGAAGATCTCTTGCCGTTTTTTCACCATTCGAAACTAACCCATTGGAGGCTAATCGTTGATGTGTACGGTAGCTGTAACCCCAATGCCCAACATTAGAAAAAATAGGAAAAAGATACCAAACCACAAAAACCAATCCCAACCGAAATACCAATCATTCCAATATCCATGTTCCATAAGGCCTTCTCCAATAATGACGATTAAGTATTCTCATTCGAAGCAGTTTACATTGGGAATAAAAAAGGCTCTGTACGCCAGCGCACTGACGACGTCTTTTGAGAGGAATAGGCTCTAGAGCAAACCATCAATATGGAATATTGGGAGCTTGCCATGAGAACAGTCGAAGAAAATAAAAATGCGATGATTCGTGAATACGACTTACTAGCAAATAAATTTCATCAGCTTTATATCGCGGGTAATGAACGTGGCCATGCAGCAATGAAAACCGCACTGGAGGCATCTCGCAAGCAACTGGTTGCCGCAGGAGAATTCAGTGTCGAGCAGAGCCACGATTTGCACGATTTTATGTCTCGTGATTTAAGTCAAACACTGAGCGAAGCGCATTCTTTAGGTGATACGGCTAAAAATACCTTCAATCCTTCTCGGCTGAAAGCTGGTGCCCTTTCGTCCTTGGCCTCAATACTAGAAGCCACAGGCAGTGCCTTTCTATTACTGGGTGAGAAAACAAAAGAGAATCTGACCTTTAAAACAGGACAAGTCACCTCGGCTGGAACCCTAACGTGCCAAAACTGCCAGCAATCAATGCATATGATGGCAACGGGCCATATTCCCCCTTGTCCGAAATGTCGAGCAACTGAATTCAGCAAGAGCTATTAACTATTCGTTATTAATGGCTGAACTCAATGAAGGTTCAAAAAGGAAAACTAACCATGTTACGCAGTATGGATGATTTAAAACACTTTACCCTGACTGCCACAGACGGCAACGTCGGCAATATTAAAGATTTTTTGTTTGATGACTTAACTTGGGTGATTCGCTACTTAGTGGTCGAAACGGGTACTTGGTTGTTTAGCCGCAAGGTACTGATCTCGTCAGTCGCTATCAAAGAAACGAACTGGGACGATAAAATATTAACGCTTTTAATCAGCAAAGATCAGGTGAAGAACAGCCCCAATATAGATACTGACAAACCGGTATCGAGACAACATGAAATGGATTATCTGGATTTTTACGGTTATCCATTTTATTGGGAAGGAAATAATTTATGGGGAGGTAGCATGACCCCATATGCAATCAATCCTCAATATACTGGCTATATGCCCGAACAAAAAACGACCTTTAAAGCCAACCACGTATACGAAAACCTAGAGCGTCTTCACCATCAAAAAGTAGATCCAAATTTGCGCAGTTGCCAAGCCGTCATTGGCTATCATATTCATGCCAAGGACGGTCAAATTGGCCATATTACAGGAATACTAGTCGAAGAAAGTAATTGGGCCATTCGCTATTTTGTCGTCAAAGCTTGGCATTGGTACGGTGGCCGTGAAGTGTTGATATCACCAGAATGGATTACTGCATTACGCTGGGTTAATGACTCCGTTTCGGTGGATCTCAGTCGGCAAAAAATAAAAGATGCTCCGGTGTTTGACTCCTCTAAAGAATTAAACCGTCAGCACGAAGAGTCGATTTATGAACACTACGAACTATATGGATACTGGCGAGGAATTACAAATGAGGGAGTTAAAAATGGGGAAAGTTAAAAATTGAGAGAAGTAGAAAAGTGAAGTCAGTTAGGTGATTTACTTTCTGCTCTTCAAACAACTTTCTTTTTACATTTTCAAACGGTGCAGCAGGAAGAAAAATTATGCAGCTTCAAGATTATTATCAAACACTGGACGTTGGCATGAGTGCTTCTGCCCATGACATTAGGCGCTCTTTTCGCAAGTTGGCACATAAGTATCACCCGGATATTTCCAAGCAATCAAACTGCGAGCAAATGTTTAAAGAGATCACCGAAACCTATGCCGCAGTGAAATCTTCCAAGAAGTATTCCGCACACGATCTTTGGCTGAAACCTGCCAAGCATTTAGAGTTTGAAAATCGTAAATATTGAGCACTTATATGGAAATTAAGTTCTTGCATGAAAAACAAGTATTTACATGACGTGAGCGCTCAAGAAATCAGCTTATCTCCTACTCAACCCTCGGTCTGTTCGATAGCGAACTATCTAGGTACATAAAAAATAATACACTAAGGCTAGGCACAAAAAAGGCGCTATTAACAAGAGCCTGATTGGATAGGCTTTTTGGGGATATAACTTGCAAGATTCGAACGGTGAACCATTACCATATCAAGGTTTCTCTGAATATTCTTTTACATCGAAAAACTAATTTTTATAACAAATTCAATACTTTAGTAAACACTTACCTCTTGAATCGTTGTCCTATTGAGTTTCGTAATCAACATCACTAACGCTGAACATACATTTATTTATACTCAATTAATGCTTCTCATTGGTTTAAACAGATGTTTTGAACTATATTTATATATGGCCTAAATCACCAAAGAATGACAATTCAGTTTGTTAGGTTTTTAGGGCACCTAATAAAAAACAGTTGTGGCAACGAGCTTACATGGAGAGTTCATGTTTTCACGTAATAACCTAACACCTCGTATCCTTTTAGTTGATGACGACGCTAATCAAATCACGATCTTAAACAAGGTCCTTAAGGCTATTGGGCAGGTTTTTTTCGAGCAAAATGGATTAGCCGCTTTAGAGCAGGCAATTAAGATTCGCCCGGATGTTATCTTGTTAGACATAGACATGCCTGGTCTCAATGGTCATCAGGTATTGGCTCAGCTAAAAAATAACGACTTAACTGGCAATATCCCCGTCATTTTTATTACTTCATACGACTCCGTCGAAGATCAACTCCAGTGTCTTAGGGAAGGCGCGGTAGATTTCATTGCGAAACCCTTACAGCCCGATGTTGTCGCTGCCCGGGTGACTACTCACTTAAATCTACGCAACAGAGAGCGTGAACTAGTTGAAGTCTATCGACATGCGAAAGTGACATTAGATTCGATAGGTGATGC
>JARGOI010000449.1 GCA_029212275.1 Thalassolituus sp. | reverse complement strand
GAGACACCGTTAAGTCCGACGTCTATTTTGGCGGTACTCGGATTAATAATAATTATCGTGTTTTTGGTAACGCAGAATGGCGAATTTTCTCACCACTGGTGATGAATCTTGGTGGTACGTATGAGCGTGAAGACATAAATGATGATGTGTTTTCGCCTCGTGTAGCGTTTACCTATCTACTGACGCAACAACAAAGTCTGCGTCTTGTGTATGCCGAAGCCATCAGGTCACCCGATTTATTGGAACAACGTCCTAATTACATTGGCAAGGCTACCAATATTCAAACAGATAATTACTTAAATTTAGAGAATGGGCGCTATTTCGCTCATCAAACCGAACGACGTCATCTAGATCACGAGCGTATTCAAAGTTGGGAAATTGGCTACTACGGAAGTTATTTACAGCAGCGTTTAATGCTGGATATCAAACTGTATCGGGATCATCTCAGTCAACTTATTGCCAATGCGACAGGTATCCGAGACTTTAATCCAAGTTCTGATTTAGAAATGAATATTGACGGTGTGGATGCACAAGTGCATTGGCGCCCCAATGTTGTTCATGAGTTTTGGTGGTCAGGTGCTTATGTGAATAATCGCGTAAATATTGGAAACGTTCGAAACTACAGCGCAGATCAAATTGACTCTTTAAGTCAAATAGAAACCCGTTTAAGTGCGGAATACAGCAATAATGTTAACTGGATTATGCGACATAATAATCTAAGTTTAAGCCAATCGTATTTTTGGCATAATGCATACAATGGCAATCGTGGCAAAGGAAGAGTCTACCGACGTTACGAAATGAGTATAAATAAAAACTGGCCTATCAGTTATGGAGAACTCAGTACCGGTATTTTTTGGCATCATATCGTTAACAATGAACAATTTATTTATGAAGATGAACAAATTGCTAGTAACGATATCGTATTATTTAAACTAGGTATGCAATTTTAATGTTGCTTTTAAGCGCATTTATAATCTCATTACTGTGGCCTTTAGCGGCTACGGCAGAGACGAATGTGGCGAAAATTGAGGAAACTCAACTGATGCCTGCGCTTAATGAAAATAGTGATAAAAATTCGAACGATGTTCTTCAGGACGTTATTAACCAAGACCTTATTAAGCAAGAAGTTATTAAGCAAGAGCAAAATATTAATAGTAAGGTAGTGGTCGTTGCTTCTTATATACGCCCACAGTTAATTAAATTTGCCCAAGATCTGAGTGTTATTGCCAGCGTTGAGGTTGTTCATAGAAGCTATCGCGGCTCGTGGCGGCCCGATGATAATGATCGATTGATTTTGGTGGGGAATGATTCTGTTAATTGGTTTCGTGGAACCCAAACCGCCATCGCTATTTGGGCTGATCGTGAAGTAATAGATGCATCTGATTATTTGGCTTCAGCAATTTATTTGGAGCCGCCTCTTTTTCGTCAATATCAATTGACTCAAATAATATTTGGAGAAATTCGTGTCAGCGCGTTATACAGTGATGTATCTGCTAAACGCTATGCGAATGAATTAGCAAAATTAAAAGTGTTCGGTGTCACACTAATCAATTATGATGATTCAGAAAACATCAATTACGCTCTAAACGAGGCCTTCAAGCAAGGCGATGTATTATTGGGTATTGATGACTCGATGGTTTACGATAATCAGAATATCAAAAATATATTGATCAGCGCCTATCGAAGATCAGTACCGTTAGTCGGACCTTCGTACAGTTTTTTAAAAGCGGGTGCCATTGCGACCACTTACAGCACAGTAGAAGATATTCATGATCGACTATCCGAGTTGTTACGTCTCAAGTTCTTGCCGCCAGCCAATTATAACCCTTATTATCACATTGGTATTAACGAACAAGTTGCACGGTCATTAAATATTAATATTCCAAATGATAAAAAGGCGCTGCAACAAATGCTGCAGCGCCTTCAGGCGATGCCCAACGATTAGCAACGTGTGCTAACTGTCAGGGCCTTATTTTTTAATCACGTTACTTATGATATTTAATTGCTGTGCTAACTTCATCAGCCGATCCCATAATGCAAGACACACGTTCGTGAATTTGCCCCGGTGCAATGTCTAAAATATCTGCAAACGCAGTGGAGGCTTTGCCGCCAGCTTGCTCTATTAACATCGCCATTGGATTACCTTCGTACATCAGGCGCAATTTACCTGGCTTGGCAGGGTCACGCTTGTCGTAGGGATACATAAATATACCACCACGCACCAATATGCGATGAATCTCAGCCACCATTGAGGCAATCCAACGCATGTTGTAGCGTTTGCCCAACGGACCTTCTTCGCCTTGCAATAAATCGTGCACGTAAGACTGCATCTCGGGTAGCCAAAAACGCTGGTTAGACATATTGATGGCAAATTCTTGGGTCGTTGTAGGAATCGTCAAATGAGTTTTTTGCAGCACAAATTCACCGACTCGAATATCAAGCGTGAAAGAATGCACGCCATTACCGGTTGAAAAAAC
>JARGOI010000448.1 GCA_029212275.1 Thalassolituus sp. | reverse complement strand
TCGCGTTAGCGGTCGAAATCGACTGCCAAGATTGCCACGGTAACGCCGATGCCTATCCAAACTTAACGACTTCTGGCCCAGCAAAACTCGGCAATGGCCGCGATTTAACGTTATTGCGCACGCCTGATGGCCGTAAGCGTTTTGAATGGCGTAACGGTTCGCTTTATCAGCGCGCCTCACTCGACCCCAATAAAGAATGGGAGTTATCGTTAGTAAAAGATTCCGTCACCCAGGGGAATAGTCACTACAACGAGAAATCGGCCCGCGCCAAGCTCATGAGTAATGATACCGAAGATTTAAGTTGGGGCAGTTTTGTGAAGGGCGAAGAACGTGCTCACAAAGATTCTGAGATGGAGTGTTACAGCTGCCATACCTCATGGACGACCAGTTGTGGCGGCTGTCACTTACCGATACAAGCCAACCAAAAAACCGACCGCCATCACTATGAAGGTGGAGAAAGCCGTAACTACGCGACCTACAATCCTCAAGTCGCGCGCGATCAGATCTTTATGTTGGGTCGCCGTGGTGACCGCAAGGGTGGAAAAATTGCGCCGGTACGTTCAACTTCAGCCTTGGTACTGTCGTCTACTAACGCGAACCGTGAGAATATTTATATTCAACAGCCGCCCATTTCCTCCAGTGGCTACAGTTCACAAGCGATGAATCCCCACTTCCCGCACACCGTTCGCAAAACAGAAACCAAAGACTGCCAAGACTGCCATGTGTCGGACACCAACGACAATAACGCCATCATGTCGCAGCTACTGATGTTCGGTACCAACTTTATTAACTTTGTTGGTAAGTACGCTTGGGTCGGTTCTGAAAACGCCGTTAACGGCGTCGACGTGACCGAATGGGAAGAACCGCAAGCGGTACGTGGCAGCTATTTGCAAAAATACGCGTATCCCGATTTTTATCAGCAGCACTTGGACAAGGGTGGTGAACTGACGGCTCATACTCATAAGTCAGGTGCCGTCGGTTGTTTGCAAATGCGTGGTGAATACTTATTTGTGGCGGAAGGTAAAAAAGGCTTCCGCGTCTACGACATCGCTAGCATTGATAATAAAGGTGTGTCGCAACGCATTATTTCAGCCCCCTTTAGCTTCCTCGGGCATGATAATCACGTTTCCAGCGAAGATGCGTCGTGCATGACCATGCCATCGCTAACGCAACCGATTGCTTTCGATCGCAATAAAGGCGACTTGATGCGCATTACCAACAAAGAAACGCCCATGCATCCGATTCATAAATACGCCTTTATCACCGACCGCGAAGAAGGTTTGATATTGGTCGATATCAATACCTTTGCTGACGGCGAGCCGCGCAATAACTTCCTAGAACGCGCTTTGACTTGGAACCCAGATGGCATATTAGAAGGTGCGAATCACATCACCATGGGCGGCTATTATGCTTACATCAGCACGCCGCGTGGTTTGGCCATTGTTAACCTAAATACGCCACTTGAGCCAACGCTGAGTTCGTTCGTACCCATGGATGACGTACGCGCCAGTGCGTTGCAGTTCCGTTATTTGTATGTCACCACCCAGAAAGGCGTGGAGATTGTCGATGTAACCAATGTAGAGCAACCCATACGACTACCCAATTTTGTGTCGTTAGCGAATGCTCAGCGTGTCTACTTAGCGCGTACCTACGCTTATGTGGCAGCGGGTAAGGATGGCTTGGTTATCTTAAATATCGAGCAGGCAGACCAGCCCAAAATCTTTAAATTCTTTGATGCAGACGGGCAAATCAATGATGCCAGAGACGTCATCGTTGCTACCACTAACGCGTCCTTGTTTGCCTATGTCGCCGACGGTAAGAATGGTTTAAAAGTGGTTCAGTTAACATCGCCAGACTTACAGCCGAAGTTTTATGGATTTAGCCCTGAGCCAAACCCCATGCTCATTGCGCACTACCCCACCAGCAAGCCGGCACTGAGTCTCTCGCGTGGTTTGGCACGAGATCGTGGCGTGGACGAAACCGGTGAACAAATTTCGGTATTTGGACGTTTGGGATCGCGCCCCTTAAATCTAGAAGAAATGAAACGTATGTACCTAAACAAAGAAGGTAAACCTTGGACCGTACCGGTGGATTCCAGCACACTGAAGCGTTCGACGGGATACACGCATGCGAACAAATAAACAGGTAAAGAGCATGATAAATAACTTGAAACGAACAAAGGCATCATTCCTGAACGCGGCAAAGACTGTGTTCATTAGCACGCGCTTTGCTCCCTTGTTGTTCGCAGCATCGGCATTAGTTATGGCCAATGCCAATGCCGAGTCAAATTATCAGTTACCTCAATACGACGACAAAATTCACGAAGGTGTGGCTTCCTGCGCCAACTCCGTGTGTCATGGCAAGGCAACCGCCACCAATACCACGAACGTACAATTGAATGAGTATCGCATCTGGTTAATGCATGATACCCATTCGCTGGCCTATAAAGTGTTACTGAATGACAAGTCCAAAGCCATGG
>JARGOI010000021.1:674-14271 GCA_029212275.1 Thalassolituus sp. | reverse complement strand
AGCGAAGCGTTCAGCGACAAATAATCTCTGAGGTAACTCAGCGGTTAAATAAAAAACGGGAGCTTCGGCTCCCGTTTTTTTTTCGAAAAAAAATAGCGTATATCGTTAAATTCACGCTCAAAAATGGCCTAAAATTACAGAAAATAACGTTACCTATGTCAGCTTAAAAAATTCAAAAACTGCTGCACTTCATTCAACACCGAGTTATCCTAGTAAAATTGATTCCAATGTGACTATTTGCACAACATGAGTACAAAAAGGTATTTACAGTACAGATTTAACTGAATCTGGTTATAAACATTCGACACTCACCTGTTAACTGGCATGTGATTTGCGCAAGGAGTCAGAGATGCAAAAGATTTTCTTAATGTTGTTATCGCTGACGCTATTTGGGTTGTCTGGATGTGGAGGCGAATCCGTTATCCGTAACTCAGAGTCTTTGGGATACGTAGATCAAATCGACAGTGAAACTCAAGAGTCGACTCAAGAACCGGGCCAAGAAACATTCACAATTACCGTGATTAGTTTGGAAGGCGGCAGCATCAGTCCCGCGACCACTCAAACAGTTTTTGCCAATACAACGCGTCGCTTTACCGTGACTTCAAACAGTGGCTATGGCATTAAAAGTGTCAGCGGCTGTGGTGGTACTCTGTTAGGGAGTACTTACACCACTGCACAGGTCATCGAAGACTGCACAGTGTCCGCCAGTTTTAACGAGCAAATAGTGTATACCGCTAAACTCAATGACACTGGAATTACTCTTTGTGGAAACTACGATGCTGACAACGAAGGGCAGTGGAGTTCTCAAATTGTTTGTAAAACGTCAGGCGCAACGAAATCATCCAATGGCATAGATGCTAACGGCAAGACGGTCCCTGCAGGACAAGATGCGCTTTACGGCCGCGACGCCCTAGCGCTAACCGATTCAATCAAAAAAATTGGGGCTGGTAACGCTGGTTTTGATTTCACCCGAATCAATAGTGATGGCAGTCAATATTCAGGTAATGGCGATTACAGCATAGACCCATGGGCTTGCGTGCAAGACAACGTTACGGATTTAATGTGGGAAGTAAAAGATACTTCCAACGACGTTAAAGGCGACAGTCTGAATGATGCTGATGACTTGTATAACTGGTACAACAGTGATTCGACCAATAACGGGGGCTCCGAAGGTTTTGAAAATGACGATGGAAACATTTGTTTTGGCTATGACGCATTAGATAACAAACGCTTTTGTAATACCCAAGCATTTACCACTCGTATTAATAACCAAGGTTTGTGCGGGGCTAGTGACTGGCGCATGCCAACAAGAGAAGAGCTACGGGGTATCGTGCACTTTGGACGCAGCAACCCCAGCATTGATACTGCTTTTTTTCCAAACACCCGAGCTGCTGAGTATTGGTCGGCATCTCCCAGTATCAATAACAGATATGGAACACGGATTGTATTATTTACAGACGGTAGCGATAGCAGCATTAATCGCAATTACAGTGGTCATGTACGTTTGGTTCGTTCGGTACAGAATTGATTTAAAATCAACAGAGGAGTACTTATGAAAAATTTTTTCTACATTTTATTAATGCTGACGATGCCAGTGGCGGCGCAGACGATCCAAACTAATATAGAACATAGTGTCCCCGATAATCGGTATGTAGTTCATAACGATGGCACGGTGACAGATACTGCGACTGGCTTAATGTGGAAGCAATGCAGCGAGGGACAGATTTGGAATGACGGTACCTGTAACGGTACAGCAACAACGCATAACTTTGAGACCGCACATGCTTTGGCAAGTGAGGCTAATGACGGCGATTACTATGACTGGCGTTTGCCTAATGTTAAAGAGTTGGCTTCATTGGTAGCGGAGAATCGCAATGATCCAGCGATCAATTTAACGATATTTCCGGATACTTTTTCATCGTATTTTTGGTCCAGCTCACCCTATGGCAATGATGGTGCTAGTTCGTGGATAGTTGATTTCTATGGTGGCGTTGATGGAAACGACAGCCGTACCAACGCAAATTACGTACGTCTGGTTCGTGCTGGAGAATAAGGTTAAGCGCTTTGCTAGGGGTTTTAGGTGGTTTTGAGAGGGACAAGAAACTGGTGAAGGGGGATCCGAAATCTTTTCTTTCCTATAGAAATAAACGCTTTAATTTCTTTGTGATACATCGAATTATTTGAGCGCTATTGAATTTTGTCTCACACCAATACCAGTAATCGCTAGTAAAACACGAATTAAATCATATACACTGATTTAGATTTGGTTAAACTATATAATAAAAACGATAATCAACATCATATACAAATTGTAATTTTCGCGACATAAAACATAAGATACAAGAATGAATGCGCTTCATATTGCTAAGAATTTTGTTAAGCAAAATTCACAAATATAAGTAATCACTTGTTCATTTATATGAATGCGTAGAAATTGTTTTTTAGAATTCAACATTTAAGCATTATTCGAATTAAACCTACGCCTTGACGTGTTTACTGATAAGAGACTAATGCAGGAGTCAATAGTGCAAAAGTTTGCATTAATATTATTAACGCTGGTGACGATTGGTCTGGCAGGTTGCGGAGGCGAAACCGTTACTGGCGGCGATGCGGACCAAGAAAAAGCGAATCTACAAAATAGCCAACAGCAAGCTCAAGTGAATAAAACTTACAGCATCAGCATCAGTGAGATGGAAGATGGCACCATCAGTCCACGCACAACACAGTCTGTTTTTTACAACAGAACTCGCCGCTTTACTGTAACGCCCTACACCGGTTACGACATTGAAAGCATCAATGGTTGTGGTGGCACCTTGCAAGGTAATATTTATACAACGGGCCCCATCACTGAAGACTGCACTATAGAAGTCAATTTTATAGACCCACTTGAATCCTTGGAATCAAGTGAATTCATTGATGTTGATCCAGTTGATCCAGTTGATCCACCCGTTGAGCCAAGTGCTCCGCCTGTCGAGCCAGTTGATCCGCCTGTCGAGCCGGTTGATCCTCCTGTCGAGCCGGTTGATCCTCCTGTCGAGCCAGTAGATCCGCCCGTCGAGCCAGTAGATCCGCCCGTCGAGCCAGTAGATCCTCCTGTCGAGCCAGTAGATCCGCCCGTCGAGCCAGTAGATCCGCCTGTCGAGCCAGTAGATCCGCCCGTCGAGCCAGTAGGTCCGCCTGTCGAGCCAAGTGCTCCGCCCGTCGAGCCAAGTGCTCCGCCCGTCGAGCCGGTTGATCCGCCCGTCGAGCCAGTAGATCCGCCCATTGAGCCAGTAGATCCGCCCATTGAGCCAGTTGATCCTGTCATCAGTGCAGCCAAAATTAACGACACCGGAATTACTCTGTGCGGAAATTACGATGAGGAAGACGATGGTGAGTGGAGATCGGATGTTGACTGTAAAATGGCAGGCGCATCGCAATTATTTGATGGCATAGACATCGAGGGTAATAACGTGCCCGCAGGGCAAGACGCATTGTATGGTCGAGATGCGATCGCTAGCTCACTCAGCAAAATTGGTGGCGGTGATGCCGGTTTCGACTTTACCCGCATTAATAGCGATGGCAGCGAGTACGTTGGTACTGGTGATTACAGCACAAACCCTTGGGCCTGTGTGTTAGATAATGTCACCGGTCTTATGTGGGAAGTGAAAGAATCATCCAACGGCATTAAGGGCAACAGTTTGCACGATGCCGATGACATGTATAACTGGTACAGCACAAATACCGCCAACAATGGTGGCTCTGAAGGATTTGAAAACGACGATGGGAGAATATGTTTTGGCTACAACGAAGCTGACAACACTACCTTTTGTAATACTCAAGCCTTTACCGCTCGTGTTAATAAGCCAGGCCTTTGCGGTGCGAAGGATTGGCGCATGCCGACAAAAGAGGAGCTTCACGGCATTGTGCATTTAGGTCGCTCTAATCCAAGCATCGACACCGATTATTTCCCGAACACACGTGCTGGCAATTATTGGACTGGATCACCAAATATCAACAATATTTATGGTTCGCGGATTGTTCTATTCACCGATGGGCGCGATAGCAGCATTAACCGAAACTACAGTAGTCACATTCGTTTGGTGCGAACTGCCAAAGAATGATAACTGAATTTGAATGAAGATCTTGAAAGAATATCTGGATTGAAGATGTTCATTTCGCATCGGTGATTAATAACTCGCTTGGTAGCTGTAGGCAGTATCACTAACACTGATATTAAAAACGGGAGCCTCTGCTCCCGTTTGAATTTTTACAAAGAACTGCCTGTAATGTGTGCGGTTTCTGAGTTAAATAAGTTCATTAATATTAACGTCGGTGTAACCATTAATCTTTACTAATTGAATATATTCTCTGAATTCAGAATTTTCAGAATAACTCAGTATCAGTAGATAGCTTTTCAGATTTATTATTTGATTTTAAAAAAATAAACCCCAGTCAGAGCTGGGGTCTATAAGTCAAACATGTAGTCAAAAAATTATTCAACACGATCTATAAAAGGAAACTTATTGGTTAAGCCTGTTGTGATGTTATTCATTGCTGCATCGTTGTAGTTTAAAACGTCAGTTCCACCGTCTTTACCTTTACGATAATTACCTGACACTACGCCTTTACCTTCCACTGCAGTGAACATATCTTGAAAATCATCATCGTTATTCATGATATCCAAAACAATAAGGGTTTTTCCTTTCATAATTATTTTATTCCACGTGCCGACAACTTCAACTGTTTCAGTGCCCGACTTGATAACATCTCCAGTATTATCTGAGAAGGCTCCATCTAACTCAGCATCAAAGAAGTCACCATTTGTGTTTACATAAAATGAAGTATTTAAAGAAAATAGCTCTTCTAAAGTATCAGCACCGCCAACCGTATCGCAGCGTCCAAGATCATTTTCTACGGTGGTGTAACAATTAAGTTCTGCATAGTCAGTTCGTTCGGTGAAAGCGAATGAATATCCTTTGGCACCTTCTGAAAAGGTGGTTGAAATGCTGCTAATTAGAGTTTCTACTTTATCAGCAATGTCGTCATCTAAGTCACTACGAGATTGATCTAATATCGTTTGTAACTCATCTTTAACCTGACGGCCCGAGAGAGAAACTTCTGCTGCTGTGATTAATACACTGTCTCCTGCACACGTTTCTCGAGCATTCAGACCTTCTGCTATAAGAGAACAATCTCCGTTATCCGTAACCCATCCGTCGGATGTCAGGATGACGTCAAAATCACCATCTTCATCTGTTTCAATATTCCACACATTGTTATCAAAAAACTCATTAAGAGAATCTCCAAAAATACCATCAACCAGTTTTACTGGATAACGCTCAGGAAAAACATGGGTGATTCCGTCTATGCGGTCATCATAAAAATAAAGGTCATAAATGCCCGAAGATAAAACATCAAATGTTGATACGATGCTGCCAGAGGCTTCACTTTCTTGCTCAGCTACTAATTCATCAATACCTCCTTCAGGAACCACATCTAATACTGGTAGCTCTTCGTCTGACTGGGCAGCGATGATTGAATCTGATTGTTCAAAAACATCATCCATAATTGCTGATAATACTGCGCCAAATTTATCATCGGTAAGGCCAGCTCCGGCATCTGCTCGTGCTTTTTCTTCTGAGTTGGCAACGACTTTAGTGATTTTCTGAGCAACTTCATGAGCATTTGTGTTGCCATTGGCTATGTAATCTGAGGTGGGATCAATATCAAGACCAAACTTTGTTTTAATACTTTCAGCCACTGCGTCGTCTGATAGCGCAGGGTTATCCCTTTTTATGTTATAGATTAGGGTAGTAAGTGGACTAACAAATGTACTGCCTGCCGGTGCCGCCAGTGAAAATGATTTTGTAATTGCCGTGCTTGGGTTATCGGAATCTATTGTTTCATTTGCTACAGCTCGCACAATAACAGAGTAGGCCGCAAAGTCGCTTGCCGACGCTTCAAAGCTAAAAGAACCATTATTATCCGTGCGCGAACTAGGTTCACCTGCATCGCAAATAGCGTTATTGTTAAGATCTAAACATGCTATTGCATTTATTAAATATCCATCCGCTGCTTTGCCCGAAAGGCTCGTGGTTGGTGTTTTCGAAGAACCACCAGATCCACCGCCACAGGCAACGAGCGTAGCACAAGAAATTGCTAATGAGATTAATGTTAACTTAGACTTCATTCGACTATCCTTTCAGGGTTTATAGTAAATAATATGCTGAATATATTTGATGATATGTAAAAATTTCCACACTAGAAACTGTCCTTTTCTGTAATTCTGCTACCAAAACTTGATCTTTCTGCTGAGTTCATTTGTTATAACCGATCATCAATTAAAATGACGTCGACTATGAACTGGCCGCTAGCCGTTATTCTTGCTACCTGTGTACAAAGTATTTTAGTTATCCAGCTGTTTGTGGAAGAGACATCGCGTCGGTTTGGCTTGGACGAAGATTGGTTGGGTATTTTGGCAGCATCAGAAACAGGTGCCGCAGCGCTAACCAGTTTGCTGGTGTTCCTTCGTCCTCAATTATGGAAGCGCAATGCTTTAGTTATTGCTGGCTTCGCTTTATTGCTGGGGAATTTCGGCTGCTTATTTGCGACAACGGTGGATGAGTTGCAACTGGCACGAACCATTATGGGGGCAAGTGCGGGTGTGATTTGCTCGTGGGCATATCGGCAAGCCCTCATGTGTGACGACAGTGCAAAAGCACAAGGCACTGCCTTAATGCTGCAGTCTTTATTATTAGTTATCTCTTTTATTGTTGTTCCCCGTGTCGCTCATTTTATCGACGGTGCCGTATTTTGGATGTGCGGATTCTGGTTTGCATTAATGATTATTGCGTTGATGAAAGTGGATACCCATTTTCAATCGACTTCTCAAAGTACCCCAACCTCAAAAGTTTCGAGACGGTGGCTTCCATCCCTGGCCTTTTTTGTCGGCGTCGTTGCCATGTATGCCAGTCACGGTTCGTTCGATACTTTTATTGCCGAGCTTGGCACTCAAGCCGGTGTGGGATTAATTGATATTGGCAATGCCATGGTCGCCGCTTGTGCGATTGGCATTCCGGCAGGCGCTCTTGCTACGGGTATTGGGGCGCGTTTGGGCATCATGAAACCTATCTGGCTGGCAATAGGCGCAATGTTAATCGCAATCCTAATGTTAACGAGCTACGCGCTAACCACTGTTCTCTTTTGGATTGTGGCGGTTGCGTACAATTTTGGTTGGGTGTTGGCCTTTCCATTTATTATTTTAGCGGCGGATTATCTAAAAGATGGGGGGCGCATGGCTTCTGGCATTTTAATGATGCAGGCGCTAGGTATGGCTCTTGGCGCTTTGCTGGCGGGTTATATCGCTGAAATGCATTCAATTACTTATGCACTTGGATTGCTTGTGCCTATTTGTATTGGATTATCGGCGCTGAGTTTTTATGTTGTTAGCCGCAAGAAGGAAGCTCAATCAATCCCCGCAGCAAACTGATCGCGACCAGCTCTTCCAACGTTTTGGCTCGTAGTAAATTTTTAAGTGTGCGAATGTCTTTATCAAGTTGCGCTACTGATCTATGCACCTGCTGCTTTGCAATATCGCTATGACGCATACCCATAGCCAACCCCTGCAATATATTAATTTGTCGTTCTGAAAGTTCAGGAAGACTCTGGAGTTGCTGGAAACCATAAAGGGGAAAGCGCAGCAAAGAACTTTGAAATAGAGTTAAGCATTGCTGAATAAATTCTAAGTGAGGAATCACCTCACACTCAAATTCTTTGTGGCTCATTCCCCGTGAACCCAAACCAAGACCAAGCCATGATGAGTGAGTGCTGGGTGTCTCAATGACGAAGGTAAGCCCCGCATTTAATTGGTGATCTTGACTGATTTCATCCATGCGCTCCGTATTTTTATTGATCAAATGGGGATTATTACTTAAAAACTGATCAATATGGTCCCAGCGCATGAGTGCAGTGCTAGAGTGGTTTTTTAATGCTGCTTTATTATTGCAGGCAATTTGCACACAAGGATCATTAACTCCGCCACCATTACTAAGATAATCCTGAAAAAATGCTGAGCTGTAGTGATTATTGTAAAAAAAGAACGCAGAATCAGAATCGACCAGCGGTGCATAAACCAACAGACCACCATCAATCCCCAGTGGCTTTAATGCTTGCAATAAATACTCCCAACACTCGTTGGCATTATCTGCATGAATAAACTTATCGAGTAATTGTTGAAGCGGCATTAGTCTAAAATACCCAGCATCATCCCAATTGCGACTAGCTCCTCTCGGGTGTTCGCATTAAAGCGTTTCTTTAGCGCTTTAATATCTTTATTTATGGTATCAATCGACTTGTTGGCTTTGTTATCTGCAACGTCTTGTAAGCGCAAACCATCAGCCAACCAGCCAAGCAAATTGCGCTCGCGCTCCGATAATTGCGGAATATCATACAATCCCGAGGCGCCACCCAGCGCAAAGCGACGCAGTGTCATTTCTAATAATTGAATTGCCTGCGCTATCTGTGACGTGTGAGGTAAAATACCGCGCACAAAATCGTCTTCTGATATCCCCGTAGCGGCCAATCCAACCCCAGATACCATGGCTGCCATTGATTGATTTTGTGATTCCCTGCCTTTGGTATGCATTAAACACGAAAAGCCAAATTCAACGTTGTGTACCTTACTGGCGTCTTCAATCGCTTGTGCTTTTGGTGTTAATAATTCGGGGTGAAGTTGTGTTAACTCTTCAACTTGTCGCCACTCGACAAGAGGCAGCGAATCCACCAAAAAATGTTTGGGAGAGCAAAATTGCTTTAAAGCCAGCTGCACCGTTAAATCATGCGCCGCTCCGCCAGCAGAGTCGTAATCACTAGTAAACGCATCACTGTAGTTAGAGTGGTATAAAAATCGATCGCGATCGGGCTGGCCACCAGGGCAATACACCATCATGCCGTTTTCAAGTCCTAATGGCTTCATTTCATCCATAAAATAATGCCAACACTGTGTTGCATCGGGTGCTGTAATTAGCCGTTGTAAAAGATCAGGTAAATGCATTAACTAAGCGAACCGCGACGAATGGCTTCGGCAATCAAGGCTGGGGTGGTTGTAACCCCAAAGCGCTTTTTTAACCGCTTGATTCTCCACTTATACGTAGACGCAGACCGCTCAGCCAATGTTCTTATCGAGCCACCGAGGGCTAGGTGATCGATTAATACGCTATCGGCACACCTTGTTTGACGAAGTTTATAGCGACAAAGACGATTTGAAAGCAACCAAAGTAGGGCAGTTTCATAAGCCGTAAGGCCCGAAAACTGATGGTCAGAATACCCTGCAATTAAGGGGCAGTAGTTGCTTAGCCCGGGTCGCCACAGGCAAGTAAGCGCAAAGGCAGGGCCAACCCAAGACACCGCCATATTCTCACCTACTTCCTGAAAATCGACACGTATATTAATCGCTGCAAACTTTTTATTTAGCGTGTTGAGTGTTTCGTCGATAGACGACTCAAGCTCTGCAAGGGTAAGGCATTCAATAAATACAGCAATGTCCATATCACAACAACTAAGTAAAATATTTGATTAATGAGTGATTATTTTATAACAAATCTTGACACTTGGCGCAAATGGGAGACTAGGACAAAAAAGGGCAAAGATGCTTTTTTTACCGTTTTGTTGCAAAGAATTACAGAAAAGGACAAGTGTGGAAGCGTGGCAAGCTGGTTAAAATCACCTCAATGAAAAGTATATGTGGGTGAAGGAATGAAATCGCAGTTTTGGATGTTGTTGGTGTTGAGCAACGTATCTATTCCATCGCTGTAAGGAACATACGTGTTGCCTATCAATCTGGTCTACATAACACCACTTAGTAGGTAATGTTATTTAGGCCTTTTTATTACTGATTTTCGATATTTAACCATAATAGCCTCCTAGGGTTGAGGCTATACAATCCTTGGCGGCAAATAATAGTGAGGTAGTGAACTGAATTTCAAGAATATACTATGATTTTCACAAAGTCCTACCTGTTATAAGCGCAATCAATCCCGCTTCACAATATCCGGCATTTTCCATTCGTTTTCTAATATCGCTTCTTCAGGAGCATAAAATCTCGCCGTCATTTGGAAGTTGCCTCTCGGGGTAGGTAACCAGTTTGAAAGTGAAACGCCGCGCGGTGGCAAATGAGAAACATAAATTGTGACGTTACCTTTCCTGTCTTTAACCAGTTCATCATTACTACCAAGAGCGTATCGATCAACGCCTAATCTTTTTGATATTTTATTTTCGGTTAAGTAGCCGTCGTCACCGTACACAGTGACAGACCAAAATGCTTGCACGGGTGGCAGGGCATTAGCTGCAAAGGTAATGGTGTAATCATTGCGTCCATTTAATATTTCGTTATCAGCATCGCGTTTGGCATTTTGATATACCGCGAAATCACGTTTATTTGCACCGAATCCAACTTGGGCAACAAGTGCGCGAATAAAGTAACGGCGCTCATATTCACCTAAAGGGGTGTTCTTAGGATTGGGTCCCCAGCCTCCGATACCCAATAGACTGATGCCTGTATCTAAGCTGCCTTGGGCCAGTGCAATGCCTTTATCAAGTGCCTTTTTGTTAATTGCATGCAATTGTTGAACAGGTTGTTTGGCCTCGGGACCAACGCCAATATTTCCCAGTAAGCTGACCATCCATGCATCCTCGGCGGGTGGTGGGTTTTCTATCATCAATGCTGATAGGCGGGTGAAGAATTCTTCCCCAGATAACGATTTAACAACGTCTGATGGCGTTTCCCTTTCGTCATCTTTAACGCACTGTATTTCGCTTGGGTCGATGCCAGAATCTTGTGGAAATACTGACGTTAGGGAATATTGATCCTGAATGGCATTAACCGCAGGAATATCGTCTTTGCCTTTAACTTCAGTTCTGCCTATGATCCATACAAGGTTGGTTGTTGATGGAATTTTTTCGTACCCACTGGGGACATCTCCCATCCAATCCGGCCCCACGATGGCATAGTGGCCTTTTTTATCTATTTCTTCGTCTTTGTGTGTTTGTGTTCCGAAGCCGGCAAAGTTATTCGTCCATGCATCTAGCAACGCAAATAATATGTAGTGATCGCTTACTACTGGTATATCAAGCAATTGTGGGCCTTTGGAAAGATCCAGCATGCCGGATGTGTAGAGAGTATCGACATTCGGTCGTACCACCGCTTTAAAATCAGTACCGGGTACGTCCTTAACGTTGATCAGTGTATTGATATCAGTGCCTAGCGTGCATGAGCGCTGCTTGCCTGTGAACCCCTCTCGAGTTTCACCCATAAGTACAATCGGAAACCCATAGATATAACCTAAGCTGGCGATGGCTGCTGTCGACATTGTGGACGCGGCATGGGCCTGAATTGCCAAGCACCCCACGAAAGTTGCAGCGATCATTCTGATCGTTTTCATCATTGATGCAGTATTGTTATTAATTGGTTTGGTGGTTGGAAACCACGTTTTATAACGATTCATGTTTTATCCTTTTATTATTTTGTATTTATCGTTTCTGTATCCTAGCGTGTGTTGAATTCCAGTATGCATAGCAATATGAGACATATTTTTTATAGCGGATTAAAGAGTTGATTACGCTCAGATCTGACATTATTGTGGATGTGATGGCGTATTGATTACCTGATGAAAGAAGAAAACTAGGTTGTTATAGGTTTATGAATAAGTGTAATAACAATTCATTTTCGGTGTCCGTTGAAATGCTCGTTGCCCATAAGCGAGCGGTTGAAATGTATCTGAGGGATCAGGGAACTCATGATGAATTACTGGATAGATTCAGTAATCAATTAAATTTATTAGCGATTTATGACCCAACTGAAAGGATTTCGATTGAGGTCGTTTCTAGGAATATCGAGATGTTTGCTTCCTGGTTAAAAGAACCCAATCTGGGGCTTAAAATTGCACCATATTCCACCAGAGAACAACGTCGCTTAGCTTTTTTCTATAGTAATGATGTTTCGTTATTAGATTATTTTCGTATCTTGGTTCGTTACATTTGCATCAGTTCGGAAGTTATGCGATTTGAGATAAGTGTCGATGAAAGTGAGATATGCCTTGAGATGATACCCAATAGTCCAACGACTGTGAGCATACACCAGACCGAAGGTTTTTTTGCCTCGATTTGTGATGCGGTAAAACAAGCACATGGCGTTGTACCTGAAGTGATTGAGTTTACACACATAAACCCGACCGAAAATCTTTCGTTATACCAAAGTATCTTAGGCGTGATTCCTAAGTTTCAGCAAACCACAAACCGGATGTTTTTTCGAAATTTATCCAGAGATACACTTTTGTCTGAACGCAAACCGAGTGTTCGCAGTTTGCAATTAATTCAATCAATGGAAGCGGTAAAGCGGTTAGAAGTTGAGACTGAGAGCTGGAACGAGCGGTGTCGATTTTTATTACGTATTTTGATGTATTACGGAGAGCCATCAAAAATAATTTTGGCAGAATTATTAGCCGTCACGCCGAGAACATTACAACGGCATCTTGATAAAGAAGGGCAAAGCTTCCGATATTTGTTATCTGATTTGCGCAAAGAATTAGCAGCTGAATATTTAAAAAATTCAAAATGCACATGTGAGGATGTAGCTTTTCTTTTAGGGTATAAGGATGTCGGTCAATTTTATCGTGTATTTCGTACTTGGTATTCAAAATCCCCCGGACAATTTAGGGCAGATAGCGGGTGAGATCAAAGATTACGCAGAAGTAATTTAAAAATATAAATAACCGAAATATCTGAACATTTTTTGACGTCCCATAAAAAAACAGCGCCTCCAATGTATTATTGGAGGCGCTGATTTTTTGTATCAAAATTTAGCGGGTACGTTGTGCTAAACGATAACTAAAATTGAGTAGTTATATCGCTAAGCCGAAACCCCTCTAACCGAAGCCACTTCAGCTGGCATTCTGCCACCAGGAAATGCCAAACGGAGATTGTTACGCCACGTCGTTCCGAACTGGCGCCAAATAGAGCCGGTGTTATATGGCAATCCATAGCGTGTAGCTAGCGCTTGAATTTTAGGTGCCAAGTCTGGATAACGGTTGCTGCACAGATCTGGGAATAAGTGATGCTCGATCTGATGGCTAAGGTTACCTGTCATAACATGAAACAGCGGACTGCCTGTAATATTGGCCGAACCTAACAGCTGACGAACATACCACTGTCCTTTCGACTCATTTTCAACTTGGTCTTCAGTAAAGCTGTAAACATCGTCCGGAAAGTGACCGCAGAAAATGATCATGAAGGCCCATATATTACGAATAATGTTAGCAATTGCATTGGCGCCCGCAACTAATAAAAATACGTTAACAGGATCAATCGGCACAAATAGTGTCAATGGCAACGTTACCAAAGCAGCAGCCAGTGGCCACATGATGTAATCTTTGCGAACTTGTCTCCACACTTTGCGGCCAATAATTTTAAAAACAGGGATTAATTCTTTTGGCTTCTTAGTTTTGGATATGACCACATCATCCAGCACTTGTTCGTGTACAGACACACCTTCCTCAAAGAATATCATTAACAAAACAAACCAAAGGGGCTGTGCCAGATATTTTGGCTGCCATGGTTGCAT
>JARGOI010000021.1:0-658 GCA_029212275.1 Thalassolituus sp. | reverse complement strand
ACACGTAAAATGCCATAGCCGACATCCAAATCTTTACCGACCACATTGGTCCACGTGTGATGGACAACGTTATGAGAATGAATCCAACGATCAGAAGGGCTCATATTGTCCCATTCCCAAGTGTTTGACTGGATATCAGGGTCTTTCATCCAGTCCCACTGAGCATGCAAAATGTTATGGCTTATTTCCATATTTTCTATAATTTTGGCAAGGCCTAAAATAATAGTACCCAATGCCATTACGAATAAGGTCGTCCCCCAACCTGCCAGCGCATGTGGAAATACGGGTAATAGAAGAAGGCTAAGATAAATTAGAGCACGACCACCCAGTGCCATTTTTCGTTGTGTTCGAATAATACGCTTAATGTACTGGCGATCCGCTTCCCCACGGGAAGCCATTTGCTCCAAATAGATAGCATCGACTTCACGCCCAAATTCATCAATTTGCTCGTCCGTTAAGTTAACGGGTAAACGCTTTGAGTTAGTCATATATTCTCTCCTTATTGATCATAGGTCGAGTTCACAATCACCGGAAGTTGCGCATACGCAAACTTGCACAAGAGAACCAACTTCATTTATTAATTCGCCAGTTCTTAGATCGCGCACACAGCCAGAGTTCAAAGTTGCATCACAGCTATGGCAAATTCCCATACGACAGC
>JARGOI010000447.1 GCA_029212275.1 Thalassolituus sp. | reverse complement strand
TCTAATTTAAAGGTTCTTTTCATTGGGTTCCTGCTGGGTGAACTGCGGGTATGTATATGGCTAACAGCGCAAGTGGCTAAGATTTTTACTTGAGCCACTTTACAAATAACAAGCAGCGTATCGTCTAGTGAAGTGTCTATTGGTGAATACTACCATCCATACCCCTAAGGCTCATACCTATACTTAGACATTCCTATTAGACATCGGCGTAAACACATCGTGGCTCTCATTATTTTTTTATCGAGATAACCGAACATCAATCAGCAGGCCGATACTGAACGCTGACGCATCTGAAACACTAGAATTACTAAGAGGAAAACTGGCGAAGGGACGAAGGGCAACTGTGTTGTTTAATCTTGTGCCAGCGAACAAAAATAATTGCGAGTTACTGTATGCTGCATCCGATTGTTCTTGCTCATAATCGTAAAACACACCAATACTGGTATTGGTGAGAGGCTGGGCAACAAATCCTACGGACAATAATAATGAGTCCTCGTATTCATAATCGCTATTTTCACCGTTGAACCGATAATCACTAGAACCATACCAAGTGATATTTTCGCGCAAATGATAGACTGAAAATCCTATCTGCTCGTCCATTTCACCGCTACCGATATCGTCTGTCGCGGTAGGAAATTTAATACTTCCCTGTAAATTCAATCCAATATTTGCAGACGGTGAATAAAAAACATCGTACAAGCTGGCAGCCACGACCAAGTCGCCGATACCACTGTATCCATCACCTTCTAACCAATAATTTCCTGCAGCAACCGAAAAATTGTTACCGGTTTTTCTAACTCTAACCGGCACCGCCAGCTCGGTAGTGTTGTTGGTGTCATCAAACTCCGAGTAAACCGCTCCGGTCGTCACATACACTGCAGCTTGCGCAGGGATAGCAATCAAGAGAAAGGGAAGAGCAATGGCAGGCCACAGAGAATTTCGCAATACACTGCTTTGTTCTCTGGTTAGATCTGCGCATTGCTCTGGCACTAGTTATTCCTCGTCTGCCAACTCGACATTCTGTTCTTTCGCACGTATCGTCATTTCTTCACGATGCTGAGCTTGTATCTTTAAACGCTCTTCTTTAGTTTTTGCTTCAGACATCTCTGCACGAAGCTGCTTTATTTCATCGTCGTTCATGATTTTAGAGCCGTAGATGCCGCTGCCATCTTTCAAGCGATCTTTGGTCATGTCTTGATCGTGCTTCTGGTCACGATCCATCACAGCATCATGGGTCATTGTTTTATCGCGCATCATGTCGTGATCTTTTGACATGGCTTTTGTCTTATCCATGTCGCCAGAGCCTTTTCCATCCATGGCAGCCATAGAGAGTGCTGGAATCGAGAGTAAACCAGCGATTAGTAAGCTATTGAACAGTTTTTGAGTTTTCATTGCCGTATCCTTGGTGGTTGTTATGTTGTGATCAACCTACTCTTTGTTTAGAAAGGGCACTTGATAAATATCAAGTCTTGATAGAGTAGAACCATGATCGTGGTTTATTAGCATTTAGGTGGTAAATCTCAAACAGAATGGAAAAACTTGCCACAGTCTATAAACTGACAAGCCTTAACTAAGGCAGCGCTGAAGATTGAATCAACTCAGCATCTAAACCTGTACTGTTGCTTAACAGCAATACGATTTTGAACAGGATAATTTTTAAGGAATAAACCATGCTCACCACATCATGGAAGCGCTGCTGGGAAGCACTTGCTCTTAAGGGCACAACCAACAACACTGGCGAAGCGCAAATGAATATCCATAGCGAAGCGCTAATGAAAAACTTAGTTGCCGCCTACAACGAACCTCAGCGCAAATACCATACCGAGCAGCACCTGCGTGAATGCCTCACGCTGTTCAACGAATACATTGAACTGGTAGAAGAACCGGCAGAGGTGGAAATAGCACTGTGGTTTCACGATGCCATCTACGACATAAAAGCCAGCGGCGGTAAGAACGAAGATCAAAGTGCCGACTGGGCGGTTGCAGAAATGCAAAAAGTAGGCGTCGCCCCAGAGCGCATCGCACGCATCAAAGACCATATACTCGCGACCAAACACTCTGCACTGCCGCAAGGAAACGACCAGCAACTACTGCTTGATATCGACCTTGCTATTTTAGGTGCAACACCAGAACGCTTTGTAGAATACGAGCAACAAGTACGGCAAGAATACCGCCACGTACCCAACTTGATATTCAACTGGAAGCGTAAGCAAATATTGAAAGCGTTTTTAGCGAGAAGTCCAATCTACGTAACGCCAGAGTTGCGAGAAAGGTTTGAAGAGCAGGCAAAAATCAACCTAGCAGGTGTTCTTTAAGTTGCAGTTTTTAAGAAACTACTTTTAAGTTTCAATTAACGTCCACCGATCATAATGGCACTACACATCAAGTAAAGGTAGGCAATATGATCATCGCGAAAATAATAGTATTAGTGGCTTTATCACCAATCATTCTCATTGGCGGTATCGTATTTGGTTTTATCTACGGAGT
>JARGOI010000446.1 GCA_029212275.1 Thalassolituus sp. | reverse complement strand
AGTTTCAATTCGGTGGCATGGCCGCCTTATTTAATCACGACATTGATGTGTTAGTAACACCTGATCCGGTGCTCAAAGAAGGTATTATTTTTGAACCGGTGTTCGCTTACGAACAGGTATTAATTGTTGCCAATAATAATCCATTAGCAAAATTCGACTTCCTTGAACCGGCGCAATTATCGGATCAAACACTGTATACCTACCCTGTTGCGGTGGAACGCTTGGATATTTATAAGCAGTTTTTACTGCCCGCTCACTCCCAACCGAAAAAACATAAAATGTTAGAAGCCACGGAAATAATATTGCAAATGGTCGCCAGTGACCGAGGGGTTGCGACCTTGCCGCAATGGTTAGTGAATGAATATGCGCAACAAATGCCGATTACGGCGGTGCGATTAGGGCAGCAAGGGATTCATAAACACATTCATTTAGGGATACGTGAAAATGACGCCACTGCCTTGCATACAAAAACCTTTATCGACATCGCGAAACAGCAATCCGTAATTCACCCTTTGTAGTCATAAAAGTGAAGTTATAAAAGTGAAATTACAAAAGTGAAATTACAAAAGAGAAGTTAAAAACCGAGCCAGTTAATAAATGGAACGTTAAAAAACTTGGGTAATTTCCCACCATTGTTGAACATTACCTAAGGTTAATTGCACTTCGTCACCCATCACTTTGCCGTTAAGCGTTGACGCTAAAGTGGTTTGTTGACTCACCACCAACACGGTTTGACCATCAAGAATGAAGGTTCGTCCACCAACAGGCGCTATAAAAAATGCTTGGCGAGTTCCGTTCTCAGAGAGTAATTCGATATAACATCCCAGACGAATCGGATCTTCAGTAATGAGCTTAGGCAACGGCCACTTAGCCACCTGAATGCGCATTTGTTGCAAACCAAGAATGCGCTCTGATTGCCCATGGGCAAGATAGGCTGCTTCCAAAGCCAGCGTGTCGTATTTATTTTCTGGTTTATTGTTGGCATCCGAGGCGGTCGTGTGTGCGCTGGTTGCCGCCTGAAGTGCGGTATGTATTTCTTCATCCAGCGACGCCAATAACGCCTGTTTTATCGATTCTTTAAAGGCGTGTTGCGTTTCGACCGTTGCGAATTTTGTATCTTTGGGTGGCTGTGTCATGATGCCTTTTTTGTTCCTGTTTTATCTGTGGCAGAGCGCTTAGGAGCCATTATGTCCAACCTTGAGTATACCTCTGAATTGTCACAATGCCTCGCCCCCTATCGTTTTTGCAGCGCCATCACGCGCGGAGAGCTGGAGGGGATTAACGTCACCCATGCAGATTTTTCTGCCGTTATTTTATTACAGGGTGCCCAGCTGTTGGAATTTACGGTGGCTGGACAACCTTGGATTTGGCTCAGTGAAACGGCCGAATATAAAAAAGGCGCGGCAGTACGTGGTGGTATCCCTATTTGCTGGCCTTGGTTTGGGGATGCTGATAAGAACCCAGTCGCTGTTCAGTCTATGATTGATCTCGCGAACGCTCCCGCGCACGGATTTGCTCGCAGCCAAGACTGGCAAATCAATGCCATCAGCGAACACGATGACCGCGTTGAGCTGACGTTTATTTTAAACTCCGATGTGAGTCAAAATACGCCTTGGCAAGGCGATGCAAATTTGTCGGTCACCTTCACCCTTTCAGCAACAGGATTAACACTGGCGTTAACCACAATAGCTGGCAGCCAACCGCTGACGATCTCCCAAGCGCTGCATACTTATTTTCCCACAGAAGATATTTTTCAAACTCGGGTGTCAGGCTTTGATGGACTTTCTTATATTGATGCATTGGATGGCTGGGCTAACAAAACCCAGCAAGGCGATATTATTTTTAGTGCTGAAACCGACAGAATTTATGCGGCGCCGGCCAAACAAACGATCCACACACCCAAGCTAAGATTATGCCTTGCCTGTAACAGTGCCAGTGCGGTGGTGTGGAATCCTTGGATTGAAAAATCAACACGACTGAGTCAATTTGCTGATGATGCTTGGCAACGCATGTTATGTGTTGAAAGCGCCAATGTGATGGACGATGTCGTTACTCTGAAGGCAGGCGAGCGTTCTACCCTAACGCTCGCGCTGACGATAGCAGATGAATAATTAGCTCATGAGCAACTAGCTCAAAAGTAGATAGCCCAAAAGTAAAAAGATGCCCTAATTGATTTTAGGGCGGGTCGGCACCGAATCGCCGATTCGACTGGGTCATTTATTCGACAGGGCGTCGTTTTAACAGTGCTGGGCGACATCGACAATGGTTCGACGCAACCAGCGATGTGCTTGATGATGCTGAACCAAGGGCGACCAAGCCATTTTTAACTCAAAGGGAGGAATTGGAAACGGTGGCTCTTTCACCAATAACCGTGCCGACTCGGCCTGCATGTCCGCCACTTTACGCGGCAAGGTCGCGACAAGGTCGTTGTTCAATGCCAATAAGGCCGGCATTTGATAATGACGAGTAAACACCGATATTTTTCGTT
>JARGOI010000445.1 GCA_029212275.1 Thalassolituus sp. | reverse complement strand
TTTCGGGTAATTCCATCAAAATATGCATGTGGTCCGGCATAACGACCATGGCGGTAATATTAAATGGATAAGAGATTTTCGTTTTACGAAACGCGTCTCGTAATAGATTGATTTCTCTTATCAGTAAGTCGGAAGTTCGATCAGTAAGGTTGATCGTTAAAAAGTAGGTTGCGCCTTTTACATCGCTCCGTCGATATTCCATGCTTATCCTTAAGCTTCTTTGTTGAGTAAACAGATTTTTTGTTGGGTTAAGCGCTTCGCGCTAACGCCAACCTACAGAGTTATAATCGAATTCTAGTAAATATTCAAAACCAATGATTGACGTAGGTTGGGTTAGCGCGTAGCGCGTAACCCAACAATAGCATTTAAACCAAATGTAGCATCCAACCCATAAATTACGCGTAACCCAACAATAGCATTTAACCCAACAATAGCATTTAAACCAACAATCGCATTTAACCGAACAATAGCATTTACCCAACAATCGCGTTCAACTCGCAATTTCGCGTAATCCAACAATTAACTTTGTTCCTAAACTAAATCTTATCTAACGATTTCCAATAACAACCCAACTTATCACTCCATCCATATTGGATATCACCAAACTAACCTCGATTTTGCCATTACTCACATGCAGCAAACCCTGTTAAAATGTCGATATTCATGATTTGGCGCTCGCGCTCAATCAACCTCTGTCGCATTAGGAGTATATTTTGGAAAAACGCATGGTCGTAGCTCAAGAGAGCTGCCCCGCTCGCCAAGTTCCCTCTGGAATACCTACGGTGATTCCTGCTGGCACCTTTGTGACCATCAACCAAGCTCTGGGCGGTAACTATACGGTCACAATAAACGGTAATATGGTGCGCGTTGACGGCACAGATGCCGCGGCTTTGGGTTTAGAAGCAGAATCCATTGAGTTTGAAGACTTTGGCGATGGGCAAGTGCGCAAAGCACAAATTGAGCAAGCCCTGCGTACAATTTACGATCCTGAGATCCCTATCAATTTGTTAGATTTGGGGCTGATTTATAACATCGCTATTGATGGTACTAAGGTCAAAATCGACATGACGCTGACCGCTCCAACCTGCGGCATGGGGCCTGTGCTGATCTCTGATGTAAAATATCGTGTCGCGAAAGTACCAAACGTCAGTGCTGTTGAGGTTGAGCTGGTATTTGAACCGCAATGGCACCGCGACATGATGACCGAAGACGCCCAACTGGAAGCGGGTTTGTTCTTTTAACCACTCTCTAGCGTTGCAATTAGTATCTGAATTTTTTATCAAAAAAAGCGATGACCTAAATCATCGCTTTTTTTTGTATCTCACGGCTGAAACAGCGCTTAGTTTTCTGCTGTTTTAACTTTCTGACGTATAGTCACGTTTGGCTTGTGACATTTCTGCCCAATTTTCGATGTAAGGTACTGGCGTGCCTAGGGCATAGTCTATTCCAAGCACTTCGCATATTTGCTCGGGCATGACGCGCTTACCTTTACGAACACCGGCCAATTTTACCGTCACATGACCATAAAGCTTCCCCTTCACAATGAGCCGCTGTTCGATGTACATGTATTTTTCATCCCACGTCACAAAACGTGAATGAATTTCGAACTTAGTAAACAACCCCAATTCACGAATAAAGCTGATTTCTAACGCGGCAATGACCACATTCAAACGCTGATCAAACATGGGCTTAAATTTACCAATGTCGATAAAGTGGTTCCAACGTGCATGCTCTAATAACGTCAGGTACTTGGCATTGTTAAGGTGTAAGTTGTAGTCAATTTGATGCGGCCAGACTCGGTAAGTTTGCTTACACCACGCCATTGGATCAGGCTGTATGGCAGGCTTTTTAGCTTTGATAAATGACTTAATTATCTGTGAAATCATAATAAATTAACGCTGTGGCTCAAATTTTAGAAGATCGGAATAGTACACGAAGTGATCAAAGACATAAACCTTGCCAATTATCGCGGTAAGTTAAGCCAACAAGCTGAAGTCGCACCGCTCTTCTGGTATCCTTACTACCTTTAAAAAACCGCAAAGATTCAAATTAGGAGCCGTTTTTGATTACGTTATATGGCATAAAGAGCTGCGATACGATGAAAAAAGCCATGACATGGTTGGATAATGAAGGCGTAGACTACACCTTTCACAACTACAAAAAAGACGGCTTGCCAGAAGATTTACTCGAACAGTGGCTAACCTCACCGGGCTGGGAAACCTTGATCAATCGCCGAGGCACTACGTGGCGTAAACTCGATCAAGACGTGCGCGATAACATTGATGAAGCCAGTGCACGAGCAATAATGCTGGATAATCCCAGCATCATTAAGCGTCCCCTTTTAGATATTGATGGCGAACGTACCGTGGGGTTTAGCCCAGAAGAATACGCAGCCCGCTTTAAATAGCATTAACGAATACACATTAAATATTGAATGACGAGGAATACACATGAGCACGTTTGCACTGGCCATTGGTGTTGGTACTAAAAAT
>JARGOI010000444.1 GCA_029212275.1 Thalassolituus sp. | reverse complement strand
AGCCCATAGAAAGTAAGCGATGATTGGCGCGTCATGGTTTGGTGATCTCTTGAGTGGGGTCAGTTTTAGGATGCAAGAATTCCGCACCCACGTCCACTAACACCAAATCTCGCAAAAATGCACGTCCCAATAACACAGGAAAACTCATCCGCGTGCGGTCTGCTAACGTAAATTCTGTGGGTTGACGCAGTACGTTGCCTAAACTTACGTCAAGTTCAACCACTGGACGTCTATCAAGGTCTTCGTAAGAGGCTTGTCGAATACGCACATTACGCGTTAAAGGTGCTTCCATTGGCAAGAGATCACCATTATCGAGGTGCACATCAAACGACACCCAGCGATCACCGTTACGCTCAAAACGTACGATATTTTCGGCACTTATCGACGACGTCGCCGCCCCGGTATCAACACGCGCGGAGAAATGCTTACCGGGTGGACTGAGATAAATCCACTCTTTCGATCCGACGATAACTTTGCCTTCACGATAAGGAATAGAGCGTACTTTTGTGGGAGGACACTCACGAGGTTTTTGCTCCAATTGCTGCTGCAATACAAAATTCTGATCGGCCAATACACTTACTTCGGCTTTTAATGAACTAAGTTCGATACTTTGACTGTCCGCAGCCCGCCCTATTTGCTCCAAGCTCGACTGCACGTTTGGATCTGCTGCACAACGTTCTATTAATAGTGTATCGATCTCTGACAAGGTGACGGCTCGATGATCCGGCGTTGGCCAATGGCTGCAAGCCGCCAGCAAGGTAATACACAGAAATACAAACAATGAGATAATGACTCGTTTCATCACAGAGAAAGAACCAATTAGACGCATCGCAGAACGACAATCTGACATTATTTTTCACCTACCTCATAAAACCCATTTGAATGAAACCGTGCAACTTGGGAGCGCTTTTTACCAATAAGAATCGGTTCATCATCGTAAAACAAAAAATTCTTCCAGCTTTGTTTAAATGTAGCCCAAGTTGTTTGAATAACATGGTGATGGTCATAACAAAAAAACACCATCGTATTGGGTGCCCAATCAGCAAAGTTAAGGGACTCGGGAAGTGCCATGTCTTCGGATTCCCAGCAGGTTTGCCAGTCTTCTTTGGGTTGCCAAATACCATTACGAGACGGCCAATCATCGCCTAAAAAATGACTGGCATGAGTTGCTTCCTTACTAATATTTTGCTTCCAAAATTGCATCGCTGCTGCTTCTGACAATGGATGAATATCCGCTAAGACAGCCTCAGCAAGCGGCAGTTCACGATGGCGAAATATCCAGCCTTGTGGGTACTCATCAAGTGTTTGAAATTGCATAGCGTTACATCTAATCCAATGGTCGAACAGAATGCCACAAAAAAACCACCCATGGGGTGGTTTACAAATACTAGGCCACCTCTGAATAATTCAGTCGTGCCCTAGCGTATTTTACTGCGCAAATGTTTTTTCTGCGATGAATTGTTGAACCATATCAATATCCGCAGGTAAAACATCCATACGCTCTTCACGAGTCATTAGATCGCTCAAATGATGAGGCAGGTTGGGCAGATCAAACCCGGCTCGCTTCACTGCATCTTCAAATTTCACTGGATGTGCCGTACCCAGTGTAATCATCGGGGTCGTCATGCTACGACGACATTCACGTGCGGCCTTAACCCCAATGGCAGTATGCGGATCAAGCAAATATCCGGTCTCAGCAAAGACTTGTTTCATCGTATCGATCGTCGCGTGCTCGTCCACCGCATAGCTGTCAAAAATTTCACGCGCCTTGGCTAGACGATTTTCACTTAACGTGACGATGTCATTACGTGCATTCATCTTAGTCATTAGTGCCGCAAGTTCAACACCATTTTGATCGTATAAATCAAACAATAGGCGTTCGAAATTACTCGATACGGCGATGTCCATCGACGGGGTAATGGTGTGTTTTAATGGACGAACTTCGTATTGATTTTTACTCATCAAGCGATGCAATACATCATTGCTATTAGTCGCAATGATCAACTGTTCAATCGGCAAACCCATTTTCTTTGCCATGTAACCTGCAAATATATCGCCAAAGTTACCGGTAGGCACAGAATAAGAAATCGCACGCAATGGCCCACCTAAGTTCAGGCTGGAATAAAAGTAATAAACAATCTGGGACATGATGCGTGCCCAGTTAATACTATTCACCGCCACCAGTTTGCGCTCACCACGTAAAAAACTTTGGTCTCCGAAGCTGGCCTTGACCATGTCTTGAGCTTGGTCAAAATTCCCTTCAATCGCAATATTAAAAATATTATCGCCACTGACAGTGGTCATTTGGCGACGCTGTACTTCAGAAACTTTGTTATGTGGATGCAGAATGAAAATATCGACATTGCGGCAGGCTTTAGTGCCTTCAATCGCGGCTGACCCCGTGTCTCCAGAGGTCGCGCCCATGATGACAACCTTCTCATTACGGCGTTCTAAAATGTAATCCAGTAAACGTCCGAGCAATTGCAAAGCGAAG
>JARGOI010000443.1 GCA_029212275.1 Thalassolituus sp. | reverse complement strand
GAATTTGGAGCGGGAAAGGAGGCTCGAACTCCCGACCCCAACCTTGGCAAGGTTGTGCTCTACCAACTGAGCTATTCCCGCAATTTCTTGTTGCGCCTGTCTGGTGTATACCGCCTTCCTATAAGGAAGATGGTATCCCCAAGGGGATTCGAACCCCTGTTACCGCCGTGAAAGGGCGGTGTCCTAGGCCTCTAGACGATGGGGACATCGCAATCAAGAGCGCGCATTCTATTTTCAGACATCCTATCCGTCAAGCCCAACATGCAAAAATTATTTAAAATTTCTCATTTACAAGATTAAAGCAAATGGGTTATCTCAGATCTTAAGGATTCTGGCTTCGTTGCCGAGCCAAACCGCCCCACAACTTCCCCCTCTCGATTAAGCAAAAATTTAGTGAAATTCCACTTAATCGCTTTTGTACCAAGCACACCGGGTGAAGCTTCTTTCAGACGGTTATACACAGGCGCAGCATCCGGTCCATTGACATTAATTTTTGCGAACATAGGAAAATCAACGCCGTAATTTTTTTGACAAAAGGCACCAATCACTTCTTCGGCCCCAGGTTCCTGCTTACCAAATTGATTGCAAGGAAATCCTAGAATCACAAAATCTTGGTCTTTAAAGTCGTCATAAAGAGTCTGTAAGCCTTCATATTGTGGGGTGAATCCGCACTTACTGGCAGTATTCACAATCAATACCACCTTACCTTGATACTCACTCAATGATTGCTGCTGACCGTTTAATAATGGCATTTCGCCGTCTAAAATTGACATATCGGGTGTCCTCTCGAAGAGCTCAACTGTTTTCTGAATCATCTGTTAAATTATTCGCTGGCGTAAAACTCAACGATGCAGAGTTAATGCAATAGCGCAATCCAGTGGGTGCTGGCCCATCAGTAAATACGTGACCTAAGTGAGCATCGCAGTTGCGGCAAACCACTTCTACACGCTCCATGCCATGACTGGAGTCACGTTTTTCTTGAATAACCGCCTTATCCGAAGGCTCATAGAAACTGGGCCAGCCACAACCTGCATCAAACTTAGTTTCTGATAAAAACAAGGGTTGATCGCAACAGACACAACGGTAAGTGCCTTCTTCTTCAAAATTATAATATTGGCCAGTAAAGGGGCGTTCAGTGCCAGCTTCGCGAGTTACTCGGTAAGACTCGGGAGACAGCATTTCTCGCCACTCTTGATCACTTTTATTCAACTTTTTCATACAGATACCTACTTTCGGTCATCATCGCGTGAGAGTATGATGCTCTACTTTTTATTAGTAACGACTTACACAGGCGAAGTTCCATGCGCGAGATTCTCAAATCCAACAAACTGGCTAACGTATTCTATGACATTCGTGGACCCGTGTTGGATGCCGCCAAACGTATGGAAGAAGAAGGCCATCGCATACTTAAATTGAACATTGGTAACCCAAAACCATTTGGTTTGGATGCGCCTGAAGAAATCATCCAAGATGTTATCTACAATCTGCCAGATTCTGAGGGCTATTGCGACTCTAAAGGTCTTTTTTCCGCACGTAAGGCCATTATGCAGTACACCCAGCAAAAGAAAATTGCTGGTGTGACCATCGAAGATATCATTATTGGTAACGGTGTCAGTGAATTAATCGTCATGTGTATGCAAGGTTTGCTAAACAACGGTGACGAAGTGTTGGTGCCTGCACCTGATTATCCACTATGGACCGGTGCGGTGAGTTTGGGCGGTGGCAATGCCGTGCATTATATCTGTGACGAAGAATCCGATTGGTACCCTGATTTAGACGATATTCGCAGCAAAGTGACTGACAAAACCAAAGCGATGGTGCTTATTAATCCGAATAATCCAACGGGTGCCGTGTACCCTGACGAAATATTGTTAGGCATGCTGCAAATTGCGCGCGAGCACAATCTGATTGTGTTTTCCGACGAGATCTACGACAAAATTATTTTTGATGGCATCACCCATACCTCGACAGGCTCTTTGGCGGATGATTTGCTCATCATCACGTTTAACGGCTTATCGAAAAACTACCGTTTAGCTGGATTTCGCTCTGGCTGGATGATTATTAGCGGCGCCAAGCATATCGCCAAAGATTACATCCAAGGTTTAGAAATGCTGGCGACCATGCGTTTGTGCGCAAACGTACCTTCCATGCACGCCATCCAAACAGCCCTTGGTGGTTACCAAAGTATTTACGATTTGGTGAACAATGATGGTCGTATTGTGCAGCAGCGCGATATTGCTTGGAAAATGCTCAACGATATCCCGGGCATCAGCTGCGTTAAGCCCAAAGGAGCGCTTTACTGCTTCCCGAAAATGGATATTAAGAAATTTAATATTCATAATGATGAGCGCATGGTGCTGGATTTATTAGAACATCAAAAAATTCTGATTGTGCATGGTACGGCGTTTAACTGGAAATCACCGGATCACTTCCGCGTGGTATTTTTGCCTCGTGCCGAAGATCTCACCAACGCCATGCATAAAATGTCCGACTTCT
>JARGOI010000442.1 GCA_029212275.1 Thalassolituus sp. | reverse complement strand
AAACCATTATTGTCGTTACTCATGACCTGGAATTAGCCAAACAGTTTTCGCGTGTGATTCAAATCAAGGATGGTCAAGCCACCGCAACATTTAAATGAAAACCAAATACTTTAAATATTGTACTTAAGGTATCGAGGCGTGGATTTCCCTTCCCCGATAATAAATAATAAAGATGCTCTCGATTCAAATGAGTCTCATGCGCAAGCCAACCAATGCCTCCTTGTGCTTGAGCAATATCCTTTATAGCAAGTAACAAGCCTTCTTTATTTTGATCATTTTGATACGCATCCAATGCTGCTTGTAAATGCGCACAAGCTGCCTTCTTATCCTGAAGGTGCTCTTGTAGCCAAGCATCATAATCGCCTGTCATTTGTTTTACTTTTTCTGATCTAGGCTTACCCATGTAATCGCTCCTTAAAATCTAACCAGTAAGTAATAGCTTGCTTTATATCTCGTTTTTGCGCTTTTTTACTGCCTCCCAACAATAAAATTATGACATCTTTACCAACCTCTGAAAAATAAACCCTATATCCTGGACCTGAATGAATTCGCAATTCGTATACACCTTTACCTACTCGCTTACAATCTCCACGTTGACCAATCGCTAAACGCCTTATTCGCGTATTAATCAACGCAATCGCTGACAAATCTTTCAATGTTTGCAACCAATCAATAAAAGGTTGTTTTCCATTTCGAGCACGATAGAATCGTAGCGATTTCATAAAAATATATTGGTTCCATTAAAGTTTTGCTGCACCGAAATCAGTGTAGGTTAAAAACTACAATCTGTCAATGAAACAAGACCGTCAACACCGTCCAATATCCTCCATAGGGTATATTATTGACAATATACCCCGGGAGGTATATAATTACACCATGATTATACACAATACAAATGAATTGGCATTGCTAGTGAAACAGCAGAGAAAGAAAATGTCATTAAATCAATCTGATATTGGAAGTCAGGTAGGATTACAGCAAAAAACAGTTTCTGCATTCGAAAACAACCCTGCCGCAACTAAATTAGAGACCTTATTCAAGCTACTATCTGCGGCCGACCTTGAAGTACGCATTCAACCGAAAAACACACCAAAAGATTCTGATCAATGGCAGGAAGAATGGTAAACCATGAAAACCAAAGATAAATACCTGCAGATTTTGATGAATGGATATACCGTTGGCAAATTAACTAAACACAATCACGGTGGCTTATCTTTTTGTTACGATAATAATTGGTTGCAACTCCAAGGCGCAAGGCCCATATCATTATCACTACCGCTGATTGACATTAACTATTCCGGAGACCTTGTCAGCAATTTTTTTGATAATTTACTGCCTGATAACTCACAAATGCGCGCACGCATTCAAACCATGTTTCAAACCAACACCGATCAACCCTTTGATTTATTAGCCAGCATCGGCAAAGACTGCGTTGGTGCAATTCAACTTTGCTCAGAATCAAGCAACTTCACAAAGAACATAACAGCAAGGCCACTAAGCACTAAACAAATTGCTGATATATTAAAAGACTACATCAATTCTCCATTGGGTATAGTCGATCGAAATAGTGATTTTCGCATATCAATCGCAGGCGCCCAAGAAAAAACAGCTTTTTTGCTCAATAACAAAAAGTGGCAATTACCCATCGGCTCCACCCCTACCAGCCATATCTTTAAATTACCTATCGGCTTTATTGAGCATCAACAGTTAGATCTGCGTGACAGCTGTGAAAACGAATGGCTGTGCGCTGAAATTGCTAAAGCTTATGGTTTTGAGGTCGCAAATACTTACATAAACCAATTCCAATCTGCAAAAACATTAATTGTTGAACGTTTTGACCGCAGATGGTCAGAAGATAAAACATGGTTAATGCGGCTACCCCAAGAAGACCTGTGTCAGGCATTAGGTGTTCCCTCTAATCTTAAATACGAATCAGATGGCGGCCCTAGCATTATTGATATAATGCGCTTACTGCTTGGATCAACGCACTCTAAGCAAGATAGAATTACTTTTTTTCGTACGCAAATTCTATTTTTTCTACTCGGCGCAATTGACGGGCACGCTAAAAATTTTAGTATATTTATAGAGCCTCTAGGCGCCTATCGATTAACACCGCTGTATGACATCATGTCGGCACATCCATTAACAGCGTCCAAACAACTTCAAGTAAAAAAAATAAAAATGGCTATGGCACTGCATGGAAAAAATAAACACTACCATTGGCACAAAATACAACGTAGGCATTTTATTTCCACAGCGACATTGGCAAACTTTGATAGACAACTTGCCGAATCATTGCTCGATGATATGCTGGGTAAAGTCGATACCATTATTTCGCATGTGACCGCTTTATTGCCCACAAAATTCCCTCAATCAATTAGCGCACCTATTTTCAAAGGTATGCATACCGCAAAAAACAAACTAAAGAAACAGACACTACCCGCTTGACCCCACACCACATTAAGGCACAATAGAGTCGACCTCATCTTATAGGAA
>JARGOI010000441.1 GCA_029212275.1 Thalassolituus sp. | reverse complement strand
ATTAGCAGTAGTGTCTAGGAACGCGACAGATAGACCTTGGTAGTACGACGGAAGTTGGAGACGCTTTTGATTCTTTTTAACAAGAGATTAATTCGGTTATTTAAAACCCTGAGCGGGTGATTTAAGCAGTATTTATGCTAAGTTGAAGGCTTACGTTAAAAACCTATTTTTATCGCAACTCATTGAAGTGATGACTGTGTATGAGTGAAATTGCCGCTATTACTTTGGCCACGTTGTTTGCAACGGTCAGCCCTATTGATATGTCAGCTATTTTTGCCGCTCTGACAGCACGAATGTCTGAGACTGCAAAACGGCGCACGGCATTTCGTGCAGTGCTGATTGCGACCGTGGTATTGCTCAGTTTTGCGTTAACTGGTCAATTACTGTTAACCGCGATGGGCATTTCGTTTGCTGCACTGCGCACGGCGGGCGGTATTATTTTATTGTTGATAGGCATCGAGATGGTCTTTGCGCGCAGCTCAGGCGGCACTACTACTACAGAACAAGAGAACGAAGAGGCGTTATCAAGGCAAGACGTGTCGGTGTTTCCGATGGCATTGCCGTTAATTGCGGGTCCCGGCAGCATGGGAGCCGTTATGTTGATGATGGCTCAGGCTCAAGGCTTGGCTCAGCAAGCGACCGTCATTGGGTGTATTTTCGTCATCATGGCCATCACACTGGTTTGTTTGCTGGCCGCAGCCCGTATCGGTAGCCGTTTGGGGGTGACTGGTATGCAAGTCATCACCCGCGTGATGGGCGTTCTGTTGAGTGCTCTCGCCGTGCAGTTCATATTTGATGGCATTGTCGAGAGCGGCATTCTTGCTGCTGGCTAACCTTCATTTTTCCGCAAGTTTCGTTTGTCCGCGAGCAGCAACAGCGGTGGCAATAATAAGAAATCGATAACCAATGCCGTTGCAATGGTCAGTGCCAACAGCAGGCCCATCGCACGACTGGGCATAAAGTGCGAGAACTCCATGACGGTAAATCCGCCCACTAAAATGGCCGAAGTAATGAGCAAAGCAACGCCCACGGTGCGAAAGGCATAACGAATGGCTTCTTCGGTCGATGCTTTTAATTGCATCCGTGCGTAATTATATTTACTTAAAAAGTGCACGGTATCATCCACCACAATGCCCAACGACAAACACGCCACTACCGAGGTGGCGGTGTCGATGCGTCCATACAACAAACCCCATAAACCGTAAGCGACCAGAGCTGGAATTAAGTTAGGTACCATGCTGATTAACCCCAAGCGCCAAGAGCGTAACGCCGCGATCATTAACAAAGAAATAACGATTAATGCAATCGCAGTGCCTTCTAACATAGCGGTGACATTTCGATAAGTCAGGTTGGCAAACACCACGTCTAAGCCGGTTGTTTCGGTGATATTTAGAAGCGGGGCATTGGCTTGCGCCCACGCGACCGCACGATGATCTATAGCTAAAATAGCAGCCGAATCCGAGCGTCTTGAAAAGGCTTGGATGCGAGTAGCGCTGCGGTCACTGGTCATAGTCGTTTCTAATCCCAATCCGAGCGGTAGAGAGAGTTCGTACAATAATAAATATTGTGCTGCCGATTCGCGGTCGTCGGGTATGCGATACCAACTAGGTTGGCCTTGATGCAAGTCCTGATTTAATTGTTTTATTGTACTGGCTAAGCTGGTGACGCTCACAACTTCAGGTTGCGTGCTAAGCCATTGGGCAAAGTTATCTAATTGTTGCAGATATGCAGGGTCGTTAATGCCATCGGCTTGTTGACTGTCAGCGATAAAATATAAGGCATGCAGACCTTTCATCGTATCGTCGATGGCATCAGTGGTTTGACGAATCGCAAAACTCTTATCAAAAAAGTCATGCCAGCGTTCGGTGATGACAATGCGATTTAATAGCATCGTGCTGCCAATTACCGTGAGCGTCATGAATACAAATAGAATTTTGTGATAACGAATAATGAGATTGGCGACATGATCGATCAGCGGGCTCTTCTTCTGCTTATGAATATGTTTCGGTATGGGTAATATCATTAAAATGATGGGGACTAAAATAACGGTCAAGGCCCACGCTACCATGACGCCCACCGCGATCATATTTCCCATATCGCGATAGGGAGGCGAGTCGCTGGTATTTAACGCTAGTACGCCAATCATAGTGGTGATACTGGTAATAAACACCGGTGAGAAATTAATCTTCATGCTCTGACAAATAGCGGTGTATTTATTTGAACCTTGGCGTAAATAATAATAATATGACACCAACACATGAATGGTATCGGCAACAGCAATGGTCATGATGGCGGTGGGTACAAACCCAGTGGGAGGTGTCATTGTGTATCCGGCCCAACCAAATATTCCCATCGTAATTGACACCGATAAACCAATCACACTGGTGACAATAAATACCCCAGACAAGGTTTTTAGCATCAGTAACATTATAATGAGCATCACGGCATAGGAAATGAGTAACAAGGTTTCGATGTCTTGTTGTATCGCTTCGCCCATGGTGACATT
>JARGOI010000440.1 GCA_029212275.1 Thalassolituus sp. | reverse complement strand
ACGAAACCATACCAACCTTGTCATGACGTGGCACCTATGGAGGTAATGAAGGTTTGTACTTGTTTGCTCATACTATTGGGCAGAGTTATCACCTTGCTGTTTTTGTTACTATCATCAGCAACGAAACCTTGCACCAATCCAGATAGAAAAACGGGTACTCGACATTGTTTTACCATGTTTTCCCAAGGTTGAAGCTGAGGGCTTTGTGTTGGATGAGCGTGCAGCCAAATCCAAGATGCCGCTAATTTGTCGGCGGCAATCCGAATATCATTCGGCAGTAATGTGGCGCCATAGTATTCAATACGAAATCCCGCTGCACCTAATGCGTAACTGCTGGCCAATACGCTCAGTTCACTGTCGCTGTGGTTGGTGGCCATAACTAAAGTGGGACCTTCGTTATGACGACGCTGTTGCAGAATTAAGCCAGAGAGTTTGCGTTTGATTTCATAATCAAACACTCGTAACAGCATCGACTGATCGTTTGCCTGCTCGGATCTCAAGCGATCTAATAAAGGCATCAAACAAAGATCAAAATACACCGGCATCGCATTAGCTGCTAAACCTGCATTCAGTAAATCATCTAATTTCACTACGTCTAAATCACGCAAGGCAGTAATTAAAGCATCTTGTTGATTTTTCCATTCATCGCGGTGAACCGATTGATACGACTCAGCATCGTTAATGAGAAGTTTGATATGACGAATCGGATAGCCTTGGTCTAACCAATACACAATGTTTCTTACTTTTTCGAGGTGCTCTTCACTGTAATAGCGATGACCTTGTTCTGTGCGATTAGGTACGATAATTCCGTAGCGTCGCTCCCACGCTCGAAGCGTGACTGGGTTAATACCAGATAAACGAGAAAACTCTCGAATAGGGTATTCAGCGCTAGGGGTTTTTGTTGCTGAGTTTCCAGCGGTCGAATTTCCAGTCGTGGTATTCATAGCGTTATTGTTGCGAATCATGGTGTTTTACTTTTCGAGTGACGATGCTGGCAATAGCATTCGCAACTTCGGGCTCTAAACCAACAGGAGCAGACAATCGAATGTTGATGGTGTGTCCGTTGGTCGACAACTCTTGTATTAGCTCATCAATCATTTGAGGCACATCTTTGCGTAAGTGACGACCTGCAGCAAAAAATAACGGCAGTACGTCAATATCTTTCACGCCTTCGGTTGCTAGCCGACGCACACAAGTTTCCAGCGTTGGTTCCGCAAGCTCCATGTAACCAAGCATCAAGTTTTCGCCGTTAAGTCCTGCTTGTATTTGCGCAGTCAAGGTTTCAAATGGTGCTAACCAATTCGCATCCGAACTGCCGTGCGCTAACAATATAGTGGCCTTTGTCACTGATGACTCCTATGAACTTAGTGAGTAAGAACATATATACCTTAATACGTTCAAACCCCAAATTTGGATGTGTTTTAAGGAAGAATTATTCTTCCGCCCTCAATATTTCTGCACTGCTCATATCCAGATAATCTATTAATCAGGTAAAAACGGTTGCGCTGCAGCCAAGCCACTCAACCATGCCCCCTCAATGGAACCACTTTGGCACCAGTCCCCACATACCGCGAGATGACAGGATTCATCAATGTAAGCACCCACATCTAATTTGTTGGCGGGAATGGAATACAACCAACGATGAACCCAGTGCTCGCTGGGTGTCTGGGGCGAGCATCGCAATGCATCAAAGAATGCCTCTTTTAACATAGAGATAATTTCTTCTCTCGGAGTCTCTAAGTGGCTGCTGCTCCAAGCAGAATTGGCATGTATCACCCAAGTCTGTATTGAGTCACGCCCCGGTTTTGCCGAATTTTTAGAAATCCAAGCCAATGGCGAGTCCTTAACAAACGCGCCTTCAATTTTATCTGCAAGGTCACCATCGAGCGGCTGCTGAAAAGCTAACAACAAGCTCCAGCAGGGCAACATTTCTTGCTGTCCTAGGTGACTGTGGAAATCGCAAGATGTGGGCACCAAAGGCTGCGCTTGCAGTGGTGGCGTATTGACGATAAGTCCATCAAAGGGGCCAAAACGTACATCGTTGTCATCGGTTAAATACCAGTGATCATCGAACTTTGTTTTTACAATTCGTGTTTGCGTTAAAAAAACATCCGCGGCCGATACCAGTTGACGACTCAAACCTGTCATTCGTGGCATGCCCACAAAACGCTGCACATCATCCGGTGATGATTGGGCACCGTCTTTATTAATCAACATGGGTGTCATCGACCAAGGGGAAACCCAGCCTTGTGATTGCCATTGCTGAAGTTGCTGTTGGAATTCGGGTGTATGAGCACGCATAAATTGCGCTCCCATGTCCCACGATGCTGCGCCCACCATTTTGGCGGACATTCGACCACCAGAGCCGCGACTTTTGTCAAATAAGGTCACATGGTGACCGGCTTCTTTAAGTTGCTGCAGTGCAGTTAAACCAGCCATTCCGGCGCCAATAATCGCAATTTTTTTCATAGAGTCTTCTTTGTAAATTTTAACTTGTCACTCAGTCT
>JARGOI010000439.1 GCA_029212275.1 Thalassolituus sp. | reverse complement strand
TTGAAACGGCAGCGAATATTAAAAAGGCAAAACTGAAAATCGTTTTCGGCATGGGTCATAATTTCCCTGAAGCCTTGATGCCCAAATTAAGCAAAATGCTGATCAAACACATTAAAGAAAATGATCAACGTTGGCTAAAAAAACGTAAAAATCGCCTTCTAAGCCTCGTCAGTGACGCGCTACCATTAGACGAAGCGCGTTAAACAAGCATTGGATTTATTCAGTTGCGGCATGCAGGGTTGCCTTAATTAATCCGGCTGATAACCACTGAATTGTCGTGAGATCATTGCGGCATGGTTATCTGTCATACCAGAGATATAATCCAACGCGCGCATATAAGCGCTGTATAAGCTCCAGTCTGGCTGCGGTGCAGATCGTCCCATAAGATCAATAATACGACGATTTCGATACTTGGCGCCGCCCTCGGTTACACACTCGTTGACCGCACTCAAAAAACCCTCCAAAAGTACCGACAAAGTAGCGTAAGAACCGACTTCAACAGCCAGCTTACGTGCGTCATTAAAAATTCGCTCGCGTGCCATTCGCTTTGCACCTGTCACTAATTCTTGAACCTCGACAGCACAATAATCGATGATACTGCCATGCAACTTCCCTGAGAGAAGCGCTTCTTGTTCCCTTACAAAGGCATCACTCACGGCGTTCACCATAATTTCCATGGCGTAACCACGCAGCATTTGAATGCGACGACGTTCATTATCTGCGCCGCGCAACTCAGGCTCGATAGTTTCCCAAATATCGCCAAATACTGGACGTATAAGCGTTTCAACTTCGTCGTAGCGTAATAATTGCAGCTCAATACCATCTTCCAAATCGATCAAGCAATAGCAAATATCGTCAGCTGCTTCTAATAAGTACACCAAAGGATGTCGACACCACGCATGTTCACCAGTTGACAATAATCCTAAGTTTGTTGCTACATCGGTTAAAATTGCCAGCTCACTTTGATAGCAGCCAAACTTTTTCTGTTGCCCATTGGCAACATAATTTGAACTCCACGGGTATTTAATAAACGCTCCCATGGTTGCGTAGGTTAAGCGCATACCGCCTTCAAACCTATGCCCCTCTACTTGCGAAACAATGCGCAATCCTTGGGCGTTGCCTTCAAAGGTCTGTAAATCTATAATTTCGGCGTCACTCAGTCCTTCTAAAAAATGGGCATTTTTCGGTTCGCTGAAAAAATAGCGAATGGCATCTTCACCGGTATGTCCATAAGGCGGATTGCCAATATCGTGCGCTAAACAAGCGGCTTGAACGATGTCACCAACGTCACCTGCTGAAATACGCGATGGCAGCTGCGCACCTAAGCGATGTGCGACGTTGCTGCCCAATGAACGGCCAACACAACCCACTTCTAAACTGTGAGTTAAACGACTGTGAATGTGATCGTTTTCGACCAAAGGATGGACTTGTGTTTTGCGATCTAGTCTACGAAACGCAGATGAAAAAACAATACGATCGTAGTCTTTATGAAAGGCCGAGCGACCACTGTCTAACGCTAGCCGTGTTTGTATCTCGCCGTGTCGAATGGGTGACAACAGTTGTTCCCAATTCATTTTGCGCGTCATCTTCCCACCTTATCCTGCAATCACTTATGTCAAAAATTAGGGTCGTGCTGATGATTAATGGAATACAGTGCTCTGCATTGCATATCCTGCGGCAACAAACCTTCTAGGTGCCCTAGATTATCGGCTGCAGTATAACGGCTCATAGCAATCACACCTAATGGTTGACCGAAATTCACTGCACACTAAACGCCGTTCGCGCTTAGAATGGCAGCCCTCTTCTTACTGGTGGTTTCCATGCGCGAGCGCTACGTCCAAGTTTTATTGCAGTACCGCTATATCGGTTTAATTCTGGTGCTTTTGTTTGCCGGCATCAGTATGGCAGGTGTGTTTAAACTGTCATTTACTAGTGATTTTCGTACCTACTTTAGTGCGCAAAATCCGCAACTGCGCGCTTTTGAAGACATGGAGCAACGTTTTTCTCGTCAGGATAATGTGTATTTTTTAATCACTGCGGGCACACAACCCATCTTTTCCGAGATTGGCCTTAAGACACTTGCGAAAATAACTGATTCCGGCTGGCGCCTGCCCTTCGCTCAACGGGTAGACTCGTTACAAAACTTTCAATTTACAGAGGTTGAAGGCGATGAGTTATTCATTAATGATTTTTATTCGGTGGATGAATTGCCGAATGACTTAGAAAGTTTACGAACAACGGCATTATCGCACCCTGAAATAAAGCATAAACTGGTCTCCAGCGATGGAAAGGCGACTGCTGTTAATGTGTTATTAAATTTGCCTAAAGGCAAATCGTCCGAAGCATCAAAAGAAAGTGTGCAAGCTGCCCGTGAGTTATTGCAAGTACTGCAACAAGAATTGGACATCAATGCACCGGAGATCGTTATTCAGCTAGGGGGCTCTGTCCTCTCCAATGTCACCATGGGCGAAGCGATACAACAAGACATCGAAACCTTGTTACTCATTT
>JARGOI010000438.1 GCA_029212275.1 Thalassolituus sp. | reverse complement strand
CAGTTGTTGCTTAAGAATTTGTGTAAGAAATTGACAAGCCATGCGTCAAAAAACCTTCATTTATCACTCGATTAATAAGTACTCAGCAAAAACCATTCCGCCTTTCTTACTTATTGTCTATTGCTTGCTACTTAAGCGCAGAGGCACCGACGCCAATATTCCGGGGTGCGTCCTAAGGCATCGCCACGTACAATACCCCTATCAAAAATTTAGGAAGACCGAGAATGAAAGATTGCCTAATCGCCCCCTCAATTTTGTCCGCTGATTTTGCTCGTCTGGGCGAAGAAGTCGATAACGTATTGGCTGCGGGTGCCGATGTTGTTCATTTCGATGTAATGGATAACCATTACGTGCCCAATCTCACCATTGGACCGATGGTATGTAAGGCCTTGCGCAAACACGGTGTGACGGCCCCCATTGATGTCCATCTGATGGTGAAACCGGTAGATCGCATGATTGGTGATTTCGCCGAGGCAGGTGCCACCTACATCACCTTTCATCCAGAAGCATCCGAACATATTGATCGCAGCTTACAGTTGATCAAAGCCGCAGGCTGCAAAGCGGGTTTGGTATTCAATCCTGCGACGCCATTGCACTTCATGGATTATGTCATGGATAAGTTGGATGTGGTGCTTCTGATGTCCGTCAACCCAGGCTTTGGTGGTCAGTCATTTATTCCCGGTACGTTAGATAAGTTACGCGCAGCGCGCGCAAAGATTGATGCGTCAGGCTTTGATATTCGCTTAGAAATTGATGGCGGGGTGAAGGTCGATAATATCGGTGAAATTCGCGCCGCAGGTGCAGACATGTTTGTTGCTGGTTCGGCCATATTCAATACTCCTGATTATCAGCAAGTGATCAACCAAATGCGAGCCGAAATTAGCAAGGCTGAGCGCTCGTTTTGAGTGGTTTATTTTCTGCTCAAGTCCGCGATTTGTATGCAGGGCATGACCCACAATTGGTGTTGTTGGATTTAGACGGCACACTGATTGATAGCGTGCCCGATTTAGCCGCAGCGGTGGACAGTATGCTGACGCAATTAAATTACGCGTCGTTGGGATCTGATAACGTTAGCCATTGGATTGGTAACGGGGCTGATATGTTGGTGCGTCGCGCACTTGTCCATGCTTATGCCGAGGCCAATCCCAATGAAAAAGATAAAGAGAAGCAAAACGACGAGGCCGCCAATCGTTTATCTCACGACGAAGTGAGTCAGGCGCGCGCGTACTTCGATACGGCATATTTAAATGCATTGCATAACGCGACGGGTATGTTTACCGGCGTGAGCGAGTTTTTGCTGAATTGCACGATCCCGAAAGTATTAATCACCAATAAACCAAGAAAATTCACCGTCCCCTTGCTTCGTTCTTTAGGGTGGGAAAACACCTTTGTTGGCGTTTTTTGTGGTGACGATTTAAGTGAGAAAAAACCTTCGCCTATGCCATTGTTAGTCGCGTGCCAACAGCAACAAATATCACCTGAAAATGCATTAATGGTTGGTGACTCACGCCACGATATTCAAGCGGCAAAAGCCGCTGGTATAGCGACCGTTGGCGTCACTTATGGCTACAATCATGGTGACGATATTGCTTTGTCTAACCCCGACCTGACATGTGATTCGCTATTATCACTGCTAAATGAAATCCGATAAACACAGGTACTTTAATGATCGATACGCTCCCTGATTTTTCTCTGTTAAGTAATGAGATGATCCTGCTTTGTACCTTAGTTGCTTTGGCCAGTGGTTTGGCTGCAGCTTTGTTAGCGACCTTGGTGACTTGGTTAATTCGTGACCGCAAGACGACACAACTAAGACATGAATTGCAGCAGCTGTCAGAGCAATACCAACGCCTGTATGACGCCAATGAAATAACCGCGTTAGAGTTGCGTGAGACCAAACAGAAATTAGGATCTCAGTTAGAAACTCAGCAAGCAAAGTACCAGCAGCAAGCGCTTGAGTTTGTTCGTGTCACAGAGCGATTAAGCGAACGCAATGAGCAGTTAGCGCAACAAGAACAGCAACATGCGCTGCAGCGTCAAGAATTCGAACATCAACGCCAAGAATTTGAAAAAAGGGTAGATGCACTGCGTCAAAATGAACAATTATTAAAATCTGAACTGGCAACGATCAAAGAAGCGCGTCAGCAAGAACAGCACAGTGCCGCAGATAAATTGGCGACCTTACAGGATGCGCGTGAGCAGCTTACCAAAGAATTTGAAAATATTTCTAACAAAATATTTGAGCAAAAAACTAAACAATTTTCTGAACAAAGTCAGTTAGGGTTAACTGGGTTATTAACGCCGTTTAAAGAACAATTGGAAGGATTAAAAAAGAAAGTCGAAGATGTGCATATGGTGGATGTACGAGATCGTACAACCCTAAAAACACAAATTGACGAACTGCATAAACTCAATCAACAAATGAGCAACGAAGCCCATGCGCTCACGACCGCACTGCGCGGTGAGAAAAAAACCCAAGGCAATTGGGGAGAAATGGTGCTTGAAACCGT
>JARGOI010000020.1 GCA_029212275.1 Thalassolituus sp. | reverse complement strand
AAAAATGCCCGCGTTGCACAGGTTCAGGTATCGAAGGCTGCAGTCGAAGCAGCAAAGCTGGATTTGTCATACTCGCGTGTGACTGCGCCAATTGATGGCCGTATCGATCGGATTTTAGTAACTGAAGGTAACTTGGTTAGCAGCAGCCAGGGGGGGGGCGCGACTCTATTGACAACAATCGTTTCGTCCGACCCTTTATATGTTTATTTTGATATTGATGAAGCGACATATCTCAATACTGTCAGTAAGGCTCGGCCTGATGTTGTCGGACGTAGCAACGAAAAATTACCCGTACATATAGGTCTGGCAAATGAGAAGGGGTATCCGCACGGGGGGGCGCTTGATTTTGTTGGCAACCAAATTGATCGTAATACCGGCACTGTTCGTGTCCGGGCTATTATCCCGAATGCTGATGGTCTTCTTACTCCTGGAGCATTTGCCAGAGTTCAGTTAGGCACTGGTAGTGAGCAAAAAGTAATTTTGGTAAACGATCAAGCCGTAGGCACAGATCAGGGCAATAAGTATGTCCTTGTTGTTGATGCCAATAATAAGGCGCAGTATCGCCCGATAGTGTTGGGGCCAATGGTCGATGGATTACGTGTTATCAGCGACGGTCTGAAGGCCGGGGAAAAAATTATCATAAAAGGGCTCGTACGACCGGGGATGGCCGTTACGCCAGACATCGTATCGATGCAAACGCTGTTGAGCGTACCTGAGAGGCAGCCTGAAGGTGCATCTAAAAAATCGAATGGCAAAAATGAGGGAGGTAGTAAATGAAATTTCCTCATTTCTTCATCCAGCGCCCCATATTTGCAATTGTCTTATCAGTTTTTATGCTGATAGCGGGTTCTTTAGCGTTTTTTCAACTTCCTCTCAGTGAATATCCGTCCGTAACACCGCCAACCGTTCAGGTAACGGCAAGCTACCCCGGAGCAAACCCCAATGTAATAGCAGATACTGTTGCCGCCCCGCTTGAGCAAGCCATCAATGGGGTTGAAGGCATGCTTTACATGAGTTCTCAAACTGCTTCTGACGGCCGAATGATTTTAACCATCTCTTTCAGACAGGGAACTGACCCCGATATTGCGCAAATTCAGGTTCAGAATCGGGTATCACGGGCTTTGCCTCGGCTACCAACGGAAGTCCAGCAAATAGGGGTTGTGACTGAAAAAACCTCGCCGGATATTCTTATGGTGGTGCATTTGTTCTCTCCTGATGAGCGTTATGATCCACTTTATGTTTCTAACTATGCAATGTTAAACGTACGTGATGAGCTTTCACGCTTACCAGGTGTCGCAAGCATAGCGCTGGGAGGTGAAGGGGAATATGCCATGCGAGTATGGTTAGATCCTAATAAAGTGGCTTCCAGAGGGTTAACATCAAGTGATGTCACTGCTGCGATTAAAGAACAAAACGTTCAGGTAGCGGCTGGCTCTGTCGGACAGCAACCTAATGCATCGTCATCATTCCAGGTCACTGTGAATGCCTTAGGGCGCCTAACTACTGAGGAACAGTTCGGCGATATAGTTATTAAAACCGGAGATGACGGACAAATTACGCGCTTGCGTGATGTGGCTCGTCTTGAACTCGGTTCAGATAACTACTCCATGAGGAGTTTACTAAATAATAAAAATGCAGTGGGTATGCAGATTGTTATGACCCCGGGCGCCAATGCACTTGAGGTGTCTGCATCGGTAAGGTCAACAATGGAACGCCTGAAAGTAAGGTTTCCGGAAGGTATTCAGTACAGTATCGCTTATGATCCGACCGTGTTTGTTAGTGCTTCCCTGAAATCTGTCACGACGACTTTATTAGAGGCCACAATATTAGTTGTGCTGGTCGTGATGCTATTTTTGCAAACATGGAGAGCATCAATCATCCCATTGATCGCAGTGCCTATTTCATTAGTGGGTACGTTTGCATTAATGGATGTATTTGGGTTCTCACTCAATACGCTATCTTTATTTGGTCTGGTTCTTTCAATTGGTATTGTTGTTGATGATGCAATCGTTGTGGTTGAGAACGTTGAGCGCCATATTGCAAAAGGACTCTCACCAAAAGACGCCGCAAGAAAAGCAATGGACGAGGTAACGGGGCCAATTCTGGCTATTACCTCAGTACTGGCAGCTGTGTTTATTCCATCAGCATTCCTCTCGGGGCTTCAGGGCGAATTCTATCGTCAATTTGCATTGACGATTGCTATCTCAACGATTTTATCGGCTATCAACTCCTTAACATTGTCTCCGGCATTAGCTTCCGTACTACTGAAACCACATCAAGGTATAGAGAAGCAAGATTTGTTGACTCGTGTAATGGATCGTTTTTTCGGATCTTTTTTCCGTCGTTTTAACCGTTTCTTTGATAGCCTGTCGAATTCCTATGTTGGGACGATTCGACGTATCGTTCGCGGAAGTACAATTGTACTCATTCTGTATGCTGGTTTTCTGGCACTGACCTTCCTGGGCTTCAAACAGGTTCCTGGTGGTTTTGTGCCTGCTCAGGATAAATATTACCTTGTTGGCATTGCTCAGCTTCCTTCCGGCGCTTCACTCGACCGAACCGAAGCTGTAGTTAAGGAAATGTCCAGGATTGCTTTATCTCAGCCTGGAGTTGAAAGTGTGATTGCATTCCCTGGCTTATCGGTAAACGGCCCTAACATGCCAAATTCAGCATTAATGTTTACTATGTTGAAACCTTTTAAAGAACGTCGAAATCCATCATTATCTGCTCAGGCTATTGCTGGTAGTCTGATGGGGAAATTTAGTCAAATTCCTGATGGTTTCGTGGGTATATTCCCCCCACCACCTGTTCCTGGTTTAGGGAGTATGGGAGGATTTAAACTTCAAATTGAAGACCGGGCCGGATTAGGTTTTGAAGAGCTTGCTCGTGTGCAGGACGTCATCATGGCTAAAGCTATGCAAACTCCAGAGTTGGCAGGGATGATGGCCAGTTTTGAAACTAACTCGCCTCAGATTCAGGTAGATATTGATCGTGTGAAAGCAAAATCTCAGGGGGTTGCGCTAACAGATATATTTGATACTTTACAGGTGAATCTTGGATCGCTTTATGTAAATGATTTTAATAGGTTTGGTCGGACGTATCGAGTCATTACCCAAGCCGATGCGCCATTCCGTATGCAAGCAGAAGATATCGGGTTGCTTAAGGTGCGAAACTCAGCAGGTGACATGATTCCTTTATCAGCTCTGATAAATATTAAGCGAACTTCTGGACCTGACCGTGTGATGCGATATAACGGGTACCCATCTGCAGATATTACAGGTGGTACAGCACCAGGTTATTCTTCGGGACAGGCAACTGATGCTATTGAGAAAATAGTTAAGGAAAGTTTACCTGAAGGGATGGCATATGAATGGACTGACCTTACTTATCAGGAAAAATTGGCGGGTAATTCAGCACTGTATATCTTCCCTCTAGCTGTTTTCTTTGCTTTCCTTATCTTGGCGGCACAATATAACAGTTGGTCTTTGCCATTTGCTGTATTGCTGATTGCGCCGATGGCGCTATTTTCTGCAATTGGGGGAGTCTGGATTTCTAATGGTGATAACAATATCTTTACTCAGATTGGTTTTGTTGTTTTGGTGGGGCTGGCCGCGAAAAATGCAATCTTAATCGTGGAGTTTGCCCGAACCAAGGAGAGTGAAGGACTATCACCATTGGCGGCCGTGCTTGAGTCTGCTCGCTTGCGTTTACGTCCGATTCTTATGACATCTCTGGCGTTTATTGCGGGTGCTATACCTTTGCTATTAGCTAGTGGGGCTGGTGCCGAAATGCGGCATGCTATGGGTATTGCCGTATTCTCGGGAATGCTTGGAGTAACCTTCTTTGGCTTACTGCTTACTCCTGTGTTTTATGTGGTTGTGCGAAGTTTTTCCTCAAGGCGAAAAGTTGATACCTCTGGTGAAACGTTTAGTCAAAGAGGATAAGCACGAAAATCTTTGGCGATAGGGCTTGACCTTACAACAGTGGCAAACTCTATCCTAAAGGTCACCACAACTAAATAGGATATACAAATGCAATTACATATAGAAAATATGACATGCGGTGGCTGCGCTCGAACAGTGACTAAAGTTATTCAGAATATGGATCCAGAGGCTAAAATCGTAACCAACCCACCAATACGTAAGGTAGATGTGCAAACATCAATATCTTTAGAGCAGATTTCTGAGGCTTTACGTGAAGCTGGGTTCCCACCAAAAGAATAGTTTTATTAAAACGGTAACTCTACTATGGAGTTACCGTTTTTAACTTTTTTATATTATTTTATCCCTGATAATAGCCTGACTTATTTTTATATCGACTAAGGAACCTGTAATTAAGCCTCCACTTCTGCCCAACCAGAACCCGTAGCAATTGGGGCCCCATTTAGACGTCATTATCCTGCGTTTTCCTTCGGACAGCGCCTTTTCAGGCACTTCAGACTGATTAACCCTGTGCTCGCAACATCTGATCCACGCGCACGAGGTTTGACAGCGCGAACAGCATCGCCAGTTTGCCGTCATTTTTCTTCAGACCACGGTAACGGGCTTTTACAAAGCCGAACTGGCACTTGATGATCCGGAACGGATGCTCAACCTTGGCACGCAGGCTGGCCTTCAGATACTCGGTGCGGGGATTCTGACCTTATTGATGCGAGGATGCTTTTTCAGAGTCTTCAGCTGCCCGGGTTGTTCGGCGATGTGCCAGTCTGCACTGACATCTTTAAGCTCTACCCGCTTTTCGGCGCCTCGGTAACCCGCATCGGCAAAGATGAACGCTTCATCACCATGAAGCAGGTGCTCTGCCTGGTTTAGGTCATGCTCATTGGCTGCCGTAGTGGTGAAGCTGTGCGTGATACCGGTGCAGGCATCCACGCCGATATGGGCTTTCAGCCCGAAGTGCCTTCTTCGTCTGGTGCATCTCAGGATCGCGCTCGCCACTGCGGTTCTTAGTTGAACTGGGGGCCTCGATGATGGTGGCATCGATCAGGGAACCTTCCTTGATCAGCACACCAGCCTCGGACAGCCACTGATTGACCTCGTCGAAGATCTGGCGTGCCAGGCCATGTTGTTCCAGCAGGTGGCGGAACTTCAGAATCGTTGAATGATCGGGGATGGCCTTATCCAGTGACAGACCGGCAAACAGGCGCATGGAGGCAATCTCATACAGCGCATCTTCCATCGCCTCATCACTCAGGCTGTACCACTGTTGCATGCATTGAATCCGCAGCATAGTAGACAACGGATAAGGACGGCGGCCGTTACCGGGCTTGGGATAATGAGGTTCGATGACGTTTTCGAGACGCGTCCAGGGGATCAGCTTGTCCATCCGGCCAAGGAACTTCTCTTTACGGGTCTGGCGGCGCTTGTTGCTGAACTCGCTGTCCGCGAATGTAAGTTGCTGATCCATCTCTATGTCCCCAATCGTGTGCAGCGGACATTATCTCATGCGGCAGACTTGATCACAGCTTCCCTATCATACTCCTTGTAAAGGCCTTGTCGGGATCGGACTCATTAACAGCAGACATCACTTTGTCGTGCAGGTCATTCATGTCCGCCTTATATTCCTGTGACTATGCTGACGAGTGCATTTTTGACATTTTCATTTCCGATTTTTCGACGGAAATGGCTGGCAGGAATAAGATTAATATAGAAAAAGGGAGTTTTTTATTTTCATATAATAAATCCTTTCAGGTAGGTACTGGTTAATTGCTGCTGAGTCAGATAAAAAAGCCCCCTGATGGGGCATATGTAGCAACACAGGCATTAACCACACCTTGCTGTGAAAAACCAGTCATGTTTCACCAGCTTTAAAGATACTTGGTTATCTCTTTAAATTCGCTAAGCGAACTATCAGACTCGGAGTGTTCAGCATGAAGGGCCTCCTCCAGGCAGTGACCTAAGTGGTCGTGAATTAAAGTACGCTTCGCATTCGTTATAGCTTTTTCCACAGCCTGTAACTGCTGGGCTATATCCAGACACGCTTTTTCATCTTCAAGCATCTGGATGGTACTTTTCAGGTGCCCTGCGGCACGCTTAAGTCTTTTAATAATGTCAGGGTGTGATGCGTGTACGGTCATGGGGCTGTCCTCTCTGGGTGGAGGGGATAAGATAATATGTATCAACGCTATGGTCACACTTTTTATCGGCTTATCCTCTCCTTATACGCTGCATATTATGGGTAAATTACTTCTCTTTCTTCGGCCATGACGGGTGTTCATCATCAATCACGAAATCATGCTCATGGGTCGATTCATTGTTTGTATCTGGGGCTGTGTGGCTGTGAACCTGGATGTAAATTTCATGCTCAGGCCGCCAGATGAGTACGGCAGTAACCAGCGACAGCCCCGCCACAATGGTCAGAGCGATGAATGAAGCCTGAGTTCCCCATGTAGCGCCTACCCACCCTGCCAGCGGATAAGTCACCAGCCAGCATGAATGTGACAGCGCAAACTGAGCGGCGAACAGCGCCGGTCTGTCTTCAGCTTTTGACGAGCGCCGCAGCAGGCGCCCACTTGGCGTCTGAGAAAGCGAATAACCCACCCCCAGCAGCGCCCACAGCACTAACAAGGTGACATAATTTTTTAGGAGAATGCCCAATCCCAGGCCAATGACTAAAAGCGACGTACCTACAAGCATCGGCATGCGGTCACTCATTTTGTCGAGGAGTCTGGGTAGAATCAGAGCCGATAGCATGGATCCGATACCGAAGCATGCCAGCGCAATGGCGGTAGACCGTTGTGAGAAACCAAAGTTAGCCTGAACCAGAACAACAGTATTGACGATAACCATCGCACTCGCCGCTGCTACGGCCATGTTGAGAGCCAGCAGGCCGCGTAGTCTCGGTGTTTTCAGAAAAATACGCATGCCTCGCGTTGTTTTGTCATAGATGCTGCGTTTTACCGTTAGCGCTTTCATCTTTGGCAATCTGACAGAAACAACCAGTAAAGCCGATGCGATAAACCCCACAGCCGTCCCAGCAAACAGGTTATGGAAGCTCATGACCGCCAGCAGCGCAGCCGCCAGCATGGGGCTGATAACACTTTCCAAATCGTAGGCCAGCCGTGACAGAGACAGCGCCCGGGTATATTCGCGTTCATCAGGAAGAATTTCCGGGATTGTCGCCTGAAAGGTTGGCGTAAATGCCGCCGAGGCAGACTGAAGAATGAAGATCAGGATATAGATTTCCCAGATCTGGGTGACAAATGGCAGCGCTATAGCCACGAGGGCGCGAACCAGATCCAGCGTCACCAGCATACTGCGACGCGGGAATTTGTCGGCGAAGGCCGCAGCTACGGGCGCAACCAGAATGTAGGCGCTCATTTTGATAGCCAGCGCGGTACCCAAGACAGCACCAGCCCTGTCTCCTGCAAGCTCGTAGGCTAACAGCCCCAGCGCAACGGTCGCCAGACCGGTGCCGATAAGGGCGATAACCTGTGCCATAAACAGGTGGCGGTAAATACGATTAGAAAGAATATTGAGCATCAGGAAATCTCTCGGCTTAAGTTTACATCCCCCCCGGGGGGATGGTTGAAGTATAGATCGGCCTCACAGTAATGGCAATCTCTATCCTGGGTGGGGGGGTGTGAAATTTATCGGTTACTTGATATGAAAAATATTCATGTATCATATGCTTATGGCCTAATTATTATTAGGAATATCAAGAGAGGGACAGCAGATTTCCGGCAAACAGTTGCAAGCAGATATAGTCCAGTTAATCCTTCAGAAAAAAGAGGTACCATCGTGAACCTCCGTTGGAATAGTATTCAATCCCTACCTTGTGGCGATTCAACCACCTGATCGTGTTACGAAATCAGCCCATGCCTGCATCATCGGGCGATGTTGTTCCAGTAAATCAGTCCTGTGGTAAGCGGCCTCAGCTTTACTCTGAATTGAGTGAGCGAGTGCTCTTTCAGCAAGATCTCGAGAGTAACCATGCTTGCTGCACCAATCACGAAAACTTGAGCGAAAGCCATGCGCAGTGGCTACCCTGTTGGGAATATCACTTGGAGCCTCAACGCGACGTAAAAAAGAGGTGAGGCCATATCGCTAAGAACGGTCTGCTATGCTGATTTCTACAAGTAAAATTGTAGGTAAAACTGTAGTTGTTCGAGTAAGACGCTGTGTTGTAGGTGATTTCTTTTTTGTGTTGATAAGCTTGATGTGGGGATCGCTCGCCCTCGTCAAAGCCTGCAAGGCTTGGACAATACTGCTTCTGCCTACTGCTCTTGTTTCTGTTACTGATCCTGTTACTGCTACTGGTTAACGCATGGGTCAAGTAACCGTCAGGCAAGGCTTGTTGAACCCTTTGCAAAGGGTTTAAAAACAGTTAGTAAAATTCTGCTTCGTATTGAATTTACAGGCTTAAAGCGAAGTCAGGAGCATCTTTAAAGTGCTCAGTCGAACTCAGTTCAAGCCTTTTGCAACCGTTTGGCAAGGGGTTGGCTAAGCCATACGTAAAGGGTATCGGTAAGGGTTACCTAAACGGTTTAGCTAAGGCTTTCTGAAAGGCTTATCCAAAGCCTTCATACATGGGTTCACCCAGTAGAAAGATTAAAAAAACGCTGAGGTATCCAAGGTGCATTTTGTACAACCTGTGGCACAGTGAAATAACCCAAAGCGAACAATAGAAGTGAAGAGGAACTATCAATGACAAGAGTCCCTGTGCCATTTCCGCTAGAGCGCCTCGCGGATATCCTAGAAAGACCAGAAGATTTTAGATTGCTGGAGCGTATTCCATTAACGCGTGAGCCGCAGTCCTGGCCACTTGAATTCTCTCCTTTGGTCGGTGATGAACAACCGATGGTGCTGCTCGATACAGAGACAACCGGACTGTCTGCCGATGATGAGTCCATTATTGAGCTTGGTATGGTTAAGGTGCTTTACAGCCCCTCTGCTCAGCGGATTGTGTCGATTGTTGATGTGATCAGCTTGTATGAAGATCCCGGCAAGCCAATCCCCGAGCTGATTACAGAGTTAACCGGTATTACCGATGACATGGTGCGAGGCCAGCGCATTGATGATTCACTGGTAGCGAGTTGGTTATCCGATGATCCGCTGGTGGTTGCACACAATGCACAGTTTGATCGTCCTTTCTTTGAAAAGCGGTTTGCTGCATTAGGCCATCTATCTTGGGCCTGTTCAGCCAGTGGCATAGATTGGAAGGCACTGGGTTTTGAAAGTCGAAAGCTTGAGTACCTGCTGCTTCGCTTAGGTTGGTTTTATGAAGGACACCGAGCCGCAACCGATTGTTTGGCGATGGCCTGGTTGTTCCATTTGTTGCCCGAGTCCGTTGCAAACTTGTTGTCTGAAGCAGACAGGCGAACTGTGTTAGTTCGTGCGTTTGGTGCGCCGTTTGACGTAAAGGACTATTTAAAAGAACGTGGTTACCGTTGGCATGACGGTGTTAAAGGTGCCAACAAACATTGGTGGCGCGAAATCAGCGAAGACGAGTTGCCGCAGGAACAAACTTACCTGGATGATTTGTATCATCGTGGCTCAGAACATGCCCACTATGACTACAAAGATGCCCGCAATCGATTTAAAGCTTTGTAGCTCTCTACAAGGTAAGCCTTGCATATTTGAAAACCTCTGGAAAATGGAAAGTGAACTTACGTTATACCCAAACTGCTTGGTGTTGCAGCTAGGCGGCAAGTGAGCGAGTCCCCATGAGCATAGATCTTCTATGTGATTGGGGTGAGCGAATGCAGGTAACACCGCTGCGGCTGCAAGTAGGCAGGGTATATAACCAACAAGAGGAATCTTTCCATGTACCAAGACACCTACATTGAATACTGGGGCGAAATCTTCGTCTCTGCCCGCATTATTGAATTTGGCATCACGTTCGAGCGCTTTCTTAAAGATCCATGGAAGCACTTGATGTCCTGTGGCCAAGAGTCTGCCCCAGACGCGATTGCGCAAGGGATGCTGCCATTGCTACCAGCCCAAGCAGAAGTTGCCAGGCGCATTCGGGAAAGTGAGCAACGAGCCCTGATGTCTACAGAGTCGGACAAAGGGGTATCTCATCGCGGTAACATCGTGGTGCCATTGGTTCGGGTAGCGCATTGATAGCGGCTATCACTAATGACACGAAACAAGGTCTTCACGCCCATACCTGAGCGGCAATTGCAATCCAAATCAAAAAGTTGCCGCTTAGTCTTCCCTACAAAATAATTTGTGATAGGATGATACCTAATAAAATTAATTAGGTTGAAGCCTATTCAGTGTTTTATGGCCATCTGTCTAGCTTCAACCAATAGAGATTGATTAGTCATTGCGGATAAAGAGCAGCATTGAGTGACGCTTTTCAATGTGATGACGCGATGTCGGTCCGTACTTTATAAACAGAGTTTTAAGAATCTGGTTGAATTGGATAAACAAGACGCATGACAAATGATGGTCTGAAACAAACGGTAGCAGCGAGTTCACTCGCTCAAGAAGGCGCGAAAGGAAAGCCAGATAGGCTTTCGCAGATAGCGCAGTTGCCACAAGCAACCAGGGATCGCATTGCCCACATCGATTTCACCTTATTGTTTAAGGGCGAAGCGGTGCGGGCGGATTTAGTCGATCGCTTCAGCATTGCCGCTGCACAAGCAACGAAAGACTTCACCATGTACCGAGAGCTTGCGCCAGGCAACATTGAGTATGACCAAAAGCTCAAGTTGCACAAGCGCGGTGAAGCATTTGAGCCCTTGTTCGACTACGACGTTGTGAGAACGCTGGCAACCATTAGCCAAGGGTACGGCGATGGCTTTACTGGAAAGGTAAAACCGCCTCTGGCCTGTGAAGCGCCTTATCACCTTAACAAGCCGAGTTTATCAATAGTAGCGAAAGTCACCGAGGCCATACACAAAGGCAAAGCCTTGCGTATCACCTATGTATCGTTATCGAGTGGCGAAACCACGCGTGAAATAGTACCGCATACGCTGATGGACAATGGCCTGCGTTGGCATGTTCGTGGTTTTGACCGCAAGCATGGTGAGTTCCGTGACTTTGTGCTGACCCGAATTAAAGCAGCGGTCGTGCTTGAGGATTCCACTTTGTCTGAAACGGAGCTCGAAAACCAAGATCGGCAATGGAATCGCTTTGTAGAGCTGGAGTTAGTACCACACCCACGCATAGAGCACAGTGAAGCGATTGAACTTGATTATGGCATGACGGGTGGTGTTCTAAAGGTTGAGATTAGAGCAGCAACCGCTGGCTATTTGCTACGCCAATGGCATGTGGATTGTTCTACGGAACACTCATTAATGGGCTTTGAGTATCAGCTTTGGTTGCGTAACAGCCAAGCACTTTATGGTGTCACAAACTTAAGAATTGCGCCGGGCAGAACAAGTTAATCGAACGATGTAGCGGCCATTGAGGCGTTACAGAAAGAACAGAATTTTAAATTTATAGTGAAGCCGTTGCAGCAACCTAGTGGGATGCAACCAACACTGAACAGGAAAAGAAAATGGATCATAGTGTACATAACAAGCTCATCTCATTTATTTGGAACATTGCCGACGACTGTTTACGGGATGTGTACGTTCGCGGTAAGTACCGTGATGTGATTTTACCTATGGTGGTATTACGACGTTTAGATACGTTACTTGAACCCACCAAAGAAGCCGTGCTTGAAGAGGTAAAGTTCCAAAAAGAAGAGATGCAAGCCACAGAGCTTGATGATGAACCGTTGAAGGCGGCCAGTGGTTATGTCTTTTACAATACATCTAAATGGACTCTGAAATCCCTGTTCAACACCGCGACTAATAACCAACAGATATTACTTGCCAACTTCGAAGAGTACCTGCTTGGCTTTAGCGATAATGTTAAAGAAATCATTGAATGCTTTAACCTCAAGTCGCAAATTCGTCACATGGCCTCAAAGCAAGTCCTTCTTGATGTCGTCGAAAAGTTTGTTTCCCCTTACATCAACTTAACTCATGAAACGGTCGAAGACCCAGATGGTAACAAGATGCCAGCCCTTACTAACCTGGGTATGGGTTACGTGTTCGAAGAGTTGATCCGCAAGTTCAACGAAGAAAACAATGAAGAAGCAGGTGAACACTTTATAATGTCACCTTCATTTTTTACTAACGAATGCCACCTTCCAACAGCAGCATAAAGTGTTACCACTCAATAGGTGTTAAAGTCGATTTTAAATAAAGTGGATGAGCTGGTTCACCTGATTTATTGACTTTCAATACGTTTAATTCTGGAATCAAGGCTCGAACATGTTTAGAGCGATTCAAAAACATACCATCATTTCCCCAAGCCCCAACAATTACTCCCGCATTTTTGGCAAGTAGGATCAGTGTCTCATCATTTTTATTACCGATTGGATCAGATGCTCTTTTCATGTCTTCAGGCTGAGTAGCTCGATAGGCAAAAAGGTTGGTCATACATAAGCCACCATAGCCCCATGTTTTAGCGAAATTAATACAGCGACGAATAGTAGGATCGTCTTCAGTTTCATCTGCTGTTGATGGATTAAGTCCTATGAACATCGCATAGGGTTTCGACTCGTCCCAAATACGCCAAAGTTCATAACGATAAGTTCTACAATCGGATAGTTTTGCTGTTTTCTTCATATCAATCATCCACAACTTCAATCGTTACATGTTGGGCACCAAAGTACGTACCTTCATCCACTTCATAGCGCAAGGTTTCATCGCAGTGTGGGCTATCAAAGGTTTCATTAGGCTCAATGCATTCATCTTCTAGCCAATCCCAGCCAATATACTTTTCACAAGTTGGGCATTTCATTCAGCAGTCCTTATTCATTCAAATACATCTCCGCCATGTCATCTAATTTGGCTTTTACTTCTTTCCAGCTTGGCATTACTTGGGTTAATAAGCGCCAGAATCGCTCACTGTGGTTGTGTTCTGCAATATGGCAAAGCTCGTGTAGTATCACGTAATCAATACATTCTTTTGGTGCTTTAACAAGGTGGGGGTTTAGCATCAAGTTGCCTTTGGTTGAGCAGCTTCCCCATTGCTTTTTCATTGCCATCACACGAAAAGAGGGAATGCCTGTTACCCAAGTGGCTTTCGGAAGTAATTCGGCTAGTCGCTCATGAAAAATTGCTTTTGCTTTGTGCTGATACCATTTGTCGATTAGCGGTTTAATTTTCACCAACCGATCATCAATATCTTTACTGACTTCATGCTTGATTATTACGTTCAATTTGCCACGGCTTAGCTTTACGTTAGGTACTTGCTCGGCATCAACAATTACCTTGAGTACATAGCGCTTGCCTAGATAAAACTGAGTTTCACCGCTCACATAGCGCTTTGGTAATACCGTATCTTTTTGTTTTGCAAATTCATCAATGCTTTGCCAAATCCATCTGGCACGCTTATGCATGGCATCTTGAATAGCATCATCACTTGCATCATGTGGCACAGTAGCCACAACACGCTGATCAGAGTGAACTTTAATAATTACCTTGCGTGCCGTTTTTTTAGCATTATCAGCAGGCTTTGTTTTACGAATAACATCATAATGAATGGTGTCGTTACCATAAGTAAAAACACCTCGTTCATAGGTTGTAGTTCGGATCTCAGCGGCAACGGCTTGTTTAGTCACTCTCGTTAGCCTCTTGCTATGCCTAAGCGAGTGATTTTAAGCACTTCTTCAATCAACTTTTGAGCGTTATCAAGGCCGAGATAACCAAACAACATGGGCAACAGCTTCATGTGTATGGCGTTTTCAATCTCCGCAGGGTTAATTGAATACTCAGCAACCGCATCATTTACGACAGCATTAATATTAAACGCCAATGCTACTAACTTGTCGCTATCCAGCTCCTTTTCAGTCAAGAAATCACTATCAAACAAGTGCTTAAACAAACCAAAGTAGGCTTGTGCATGTTTATTTAACTTGCCGGAGTCATCTACAAAGTCATTGGGAACATCAGCGACTTTGCGGTCTTTCACTTCATGCTCAAAATCAGCAAAAAGGATGTATTGCTTAACAGGCGCATCAAACATCGCTTTTGCATCTTCAATCGCCTTTTTAAGCATCTTAGAGAAATATTCCTGTGCATAAGGATCATCTGCTAAGTCCTGCTCAATCATTTTGGTGATTCGGCCTGTGATTTTATCCGTTTGGTTACGAGCCTCATCATCGCTCATATCCTGTGACTTAACGTCTTTTCCTAAATTTCCGACCAAGTACGCACCATCAGGCTCTTTAACTTCAATACCAGCAATGTGCTTGTCTAAAAGGCTACGAATATCTTCAGCGTATTCATCATAATTAATAGTTTCGTCAGCATCTTCACGCACTTGTTTTCGCAAATCGACAAAGGCTTTTAGATCACGTTTGTACAAGTCACGTTTGTTATCGAATGATTTATCTTCAAAGTAGGTTGCTGATTGCAATGCTACTTTCATACAGTTTGAAAATGCAGTTAGAGCTGAGTAAAACTCATCACGCTTTTTAAGGTTGGTATCGACAAGCTTGCCATCGACATCTTGCACTTTAGGCGCTAACGCTTGGCGAAGTGCTGGGCCATCTTGCTTGTTTTTAACACCATCAAATATCGCCCATAAATCGCTATGCAGCCCTGGAAGCTTTTTGTATTCCGTATCCA
>JARGOI010000019.1 GCA_029212275.1 Thalassolituus sp. | reverse complement strand
CAAGTGCTAACGCTTGGGCATGAATTTCTCGGGTAAAACTCCACCAGTTAACCGCCAAGTCTCCAGCGAAGTGATAAATACCCGACTCAACTTTATCTTCGGTAGCCAACTTCACCATGGTAATAAGGCAGTCAGCAATGTCACCAGCGTAGGTCGGACAGCCAAATTGATCCGCCACAACGCCCAAACTGTCGCGTTCACGCCCTAAACGAAGCATGGTTTTTACAAAATTATTGCCATACTCACTGAATACCCAAGCGGTGCGAACAATAAAATATTTGGAGCAAGCATCAATCACTCGCTGCTCACCGTCTAATTTAGTCACACCGTAGACCGAGGTTGGACTCACAGAATCAGTCTCGCAGTAAGCAATATTTGAGTCACCGTTAAACACATAGTCGGTAGACACATGGCCAAACCAGATACCTTGTGCTTCACAGGCTTCCGCGAGATAGCCTGGTGCATCGGCATTCACCATCGCTGCAATGGCTTCTTCTGTCTCCGCTTTATCCACTGCGGTATAAGCGGCAGCATTAATGACTGCATCCGGTTTTAGATCATTGATAAATTGCAAAACAGCATCACGATCGGTGATATCCAGCTTGTCAGCATCGTAGGCCGTGACGTGATTATTCGGATCTGAATTTAGACGATCTTGTAAGCATTGGCCTAACTGACCGTTAGCACCGGTAATCAACCACTTCATAAAGTGCTCCGTATATCATCGATTGAGCCTGCCTTTATATCTTTGCCTGACAATTGTGGCTCACCTTCTAAGCGATCTAGTGGCCATTGGATATTCACTTCAGGATCATTCCAGGCAAGACTGCCTTCGTCTGAGGGGTCATAGTAATCGGTGCATTTGTATTCAAAATCCGCCGTGTCTGATAACACTAGGAAGCCATGAGCAAACCCCGGCGGCACCCAGAATTGACGTTTATTCTCTTCACTGAGAATCACACCTTCCCACTGGCCAAATGTTGGAGAACCGGCACGAATATCGACTGCAACATCAAATACCTCACCACGTACCACACGTACTAACTTGCCTTGGGGTTTAGTTTTTTGAAAGTGCAAACCACGCAATACACCCTGTGCAGAACGAGAGTGATTATCCTGAATAAAAGGTAGATCAATACCCGCCATATCACGGTAACGATCGGCCTGGAAGGTCTCTAAAAAAAATCCGCGCTCGTCACCAAATACTTTCGGTTCTATAATAACGACGTCTGCGAGCGATGTTTTGATAACATTCATGATTAACTCTCCGCTGCTAGCTTAAGCAGATATTGGCCGTAACCTGTTTTCTTAAGTGCACTACCCTGATTAACCAACTCATCCACGGTAATCCAGCCGTTGTTAAAAGCGATCTCTTCGAGACAAGCTACTTTAAGACCCTGACGATGCTCAATCGTCTGAACAAAGTTACCCGCATCTATCAAAGAGTCGTGTGTGCCTGTATCTAACCAAGCAAAACCACGACCAAGCACTTCAACGTTCAATTTTCCTGCTTGCAAGTAAGCGTTATTGATATCTGTGATTTCAAGCTCGCCTCGTGGAGATGGCTTCACATCTTTGGCAATGTCTACAATGTTGTTATCGTAAAAATACAGGCCAGTGACGGCATAATTGGACTTAGGTTTTTCTGGTTTTTCTTCTATGCTCAATGCTTTGTTTGCTTCATCAAATTCGACAACACCAAAGCGCTCTGGATCGCTAACATGGTAACCAAAGACAGTACCACCCTCTTCTCTCTTCACAGCCGCTTTAAGTTTGTCGCTAAAGTGTTGACCATAAAAAATGTTATCGCCCAACACCAGTGATGCGGGACTATTTCCCAAAAACGCTTCACCAATAAGAAACGCCTGAGCTAAGCCATCGGGTGAAGGCTGCACTGCATAAGAGAAAGACACACCAAATTGCTTGCCATCCCCCAACAAACGTTGAAATCCAGGCATGTCTTCTGGCGTAGAAATAATTAGAATATCGCGTATGCCCGACAACATCAGCACCGAAATCGGGTAAAAAATCATTGGTTTATCGTAAATTGGCAACAACTGTTTAGAAACACCCATGGTAATCGGATGCAAACGAGAACCTGAACCACCGGCTAAAATGATTCCCTTGTACTTATTCATAACTTATATCCTTAAATCTTTAACGTGATGAGTGGTCAACTTCCCACTCATAGTTTTCCAAATTTCTAAACTGTGCCTTGGCCCTGAGCCTAAACACAGTCACAAATCCGATATACACGATTGCTGATAACCATTTGCGCGAGAACAGCAATGAGCTGAGCACCGAACCGTAATCTCGAGCGGGTTTGTCATAACCTAGTTTCCGTGCTGTCAGTTCCATATTACCTAAGCGAGCACGAGTTTTAATTTTAATCAGTGAAGCCGCTGTTTTGGGGGCTGCCACATAAACTTTAGCGCCACTCACATTGCCCAATTCATTGGCATAGAAATGGGAACGGACATAACCATCGTCGGCGATGACATCCGGGAATTGCTCAAAACGTTTGCGCCCCTCTTCACTGATAACAAAAGAACAGGTTGCCACAACCCCTTCTTTTATATATGGCAAACTTAACCAAGCATCATAAAAGCGCCGAACCAGCCATGATGATGCGGAAATATCAATCACAGGTTCTGGAGCGGCCAATAGCAAACCTTGCTTCTTCATGCCTTCCGACACAGCTTTAATAGCTCCGTCTGAGAGAGCAATATCCGCATCAATGTAAAACACTGGCCAAGAAGTAATGTGCTTCTCAGCTTCGTTTAGGGCATTCACTTTTGATGGTGTTGATATATCTAAGCAGGTCACTTGTGGATAGTCTTTGGTGACAATAGCAACGGTGTTATCAGTACAACCATTGCAGGCAACTATTATTTGATCAATATCTGATTGCCCGACAAGACTGTCCAAGCATCGACGTATAACGGTACCTTCATTGTGTGCTGGCACTATGACAGTGGCCATGAAAACTCTCCATTGACTCTAGAAGCATCTGCCTAAACACTGGCACAATGCGATGTAGTGCGTATACTAGCATTGTCCAGCAAAAAACAAAGTGCACTTATAAATTGTCATATTAGTCATCTGGGGGATCACTATGCGGAGGTTGATTTTTTTACTTTTAGCTATAACAGCTATTGCCACTGCACACAGCTCGTCAGCGCAAGAGTTACTTTACACCCCAGATAGTATTCTTATAAAGCTTCGAGAAAGCGCTCAAATATCAGGAACTGCACAAAGCAAGGCTGTTATTCAACAGCAGAATCAATTAAAACTTTATGAAGACCCAGATCCGTTTGTACTTGATGAAGGTTTATTAATCGACTTCGGATGGTGCAGACAACCTGAGAGAAACATAACTTACAGGGATCAAGTAACTCGGCTGACAAAGCAATCATCCTACGCACGAGACATGATACATCTCTACCTTTATACAAAAAATCCTGAAGTATTAAAAGTCGCTTATGACTACATGAATGCTTGGGCTACAAAGAGTACATTATTAAATGCTTATGCACTTGGTATGGATACAGAAAAAAATTACTTCCCCGGAATAGAATCCGGTTTCTGTAACAGATCTTGGAATATGATTCTTGATAGTATGTGGCAGACATATGGTCTGATGAACTTCAGCCAAGTTTATTTGACACTTTCTCAAAATAAGAATGAAATTAATATTACTGATGCCGACTTGCTTAGGCTAAAAAATTGGTTACTCCACTCGCTAGTACCCGCAGTAAACGCAGGATTTCATTCATGGACACGCTGGGCAGATTCACATCCCAACTCTGGCGCTTATCTGAGATACCGCTCAGACAATCATCTTGGATGGTGCTTAGCTGGATTGGCTGCCGCAGCGCAAGCGACAGGTGACGAACAACTAATGAGTTATGTAGTTTTTGGAACTGAGTATGATGATGGCTTCTCTGGCCCATACAAAAATCCAAGCAATCTAATTGCTCTCACACCCTTAGCTATTTACGAAGATGGTGAAGTCTATGATGAGCAAATAAGAGCGAGTCAACACAAAGGGTTTTCTTACGCCAACTTCAGTAGCTGGGCCTTGCTTCACACATATATCAGCGCCAAAAGTTTCTATGCTGACAAAAAAGACGTAAATATTGACATTACAGAAGAAAGGTTGCTTTTGGCATTTTTAAGATATTCAAAATATGTTTCGGGTGACGTCCCCTTGCCTGACCCTGAAGAAACGACAAATCCATCATACTATGCGTTTGTATACCGGCTTGCCGAGCAGTGGTTACCAAGTCAAGGCGCACTTTGCGATGCAGCGAACAGCCGAGACCATCAAAAAACATTGCAAGGACCGGGGAGCACTGCTTTAACAACATTTACATGTGATGATTAGTCTTTACTAATTCACTTGGCATTATTTAAATTCTGAGTCATTTCTTTATTATAAAAATCGGAGATAACAAATGGCTGAGTCTACAAATTTATCTAGACAACTGTTTGCTTCAAAAGCAGAAGTTTTCAAAATACATTGGTGAAAATTTCATCATTATTATCCTGACCACTTATGGAATTATAGAAAACCTCAATATAATTAAATATATAAGCTTTTCCTCATCTATCGCACGATAAATTTTTTGGCGGATACTATCTACTAAGTAGGGTAAAGGAGTTTTCCGCAAAGTCATTTTCATGACACATTCCTCTACGTCTAATACTACCGATTAAGTTATAAGCTTCAACATACTTTACTAATGATAACTTTTATATTGACAACCTAGATCAAAATGCAAGTCAACCTTACTATTCGGCTTCCTCCGCCAATACTCTATAGTGATAGCACTAACTGCTATATCGGTAACAAAACAATCACATATAGATCAGCTAATGACCTAGCTTAAGAATGAAACGATGATCACTGCAAATAGCCAGTTTTCATGGCTTCAAATATAGGTAATTTCGGTGAGTCATATTTTATTTATTTGGATAAATCAAATCCACGATTAGTAGTTTTAGACATCTCTGGATAGTTCGAAGTATTATAGCGAACTTTTCAGTTGCTGCCCTTTTTGTCTGTATTTGTGCGTGCTGCATCAGCCCGTGATCACGATTTGACACTCCGGTGTTCTCACAAACACTTTAGATCTTTATAGAATTATTTATATCCATAAAAGCAACCACCCTCAAACCATAATTATTTAAAAATCCAAGCAAGTATTCATAGATCTTCTATCGAGTAGTGTTAAGGTCACATACCATATCAGGCTCCTCTTGAGTAAATTGTAACTTTAAAGAATGTCTAAAAAGCTAGGTCTGATACAAAGCAAATAAAAGGTCTATTAAGTAACACTAAATAAAAATCACCCTCTTAATCAATACAAACCGAGTGATGAGATCAACATATTAATACTCAAACATACCAATCGTTAATAAAAAAAACAATTCCTTTGCTGTTAATTGCTCGCATTACACCAAGAGCCAACTATAGTAATTACAAAGGATGAACGAATGTTCAGGATAAACAGATTTTCGCCCAATAATCGACTTACATGCCCTTCGGAGTTACAACATGCACAAAATATTTATTATGCTCGCTTTTTGCGCGCCAAGTGTATTCGCACAAGAATTGCTTTACACATCAGATGAAACTTACAGCAAGCTTTTAGAACTATCTAAACAATCAAGCACTGCTCAAAATCTTGATGTGAGGAGAACAGGTTGGCAATTAGATAGAACGGAAAAACCAGACCCGTTTATTCTCGAAACGGGTGAGCAGTTTGAGTTTGGCTGGTGTATTCCTGATGACAGGAACAGGACACTCAAAGACTTGGCAAATCGCCTCACAAAAGAATCAGCTCATGCTCGAGATATGGCTCACCGATACGTATACACCAAAGATACTGAGGCGTTGAGAGTTGCTTATGAATATATGAACGAATGGGCAAAGAAAAGTACTGTTTTTAACGGTTACGAACTGGATATGAAACCGGAAAAAGCTACATTTACTGGCATAGAAGCGGGTTTCTGTAACAGATCGTGGAATATGATGTTAGATAGTATTTGGCAGTCTTATGGGCTGATGAATTTTAGCCAAGTATATCTAACGCTAGCGAACCACAAGGATGATATTGGTATTAGCGAAGCTGAACTTGTCAGATTGAAACATTGGCTGCTCAACTCTCTTGTACCTGCTGTAAATTCTGGATTCCATGCATGGACACGATGGGCGGACGCTCATCCAACTTCAGGCGCCTATACTCGTTACCGCTCAGATAATCACCTATCTTGGTGCTTAGCAGGTCTTGCTGCTGCTGCACAAGCAACCGGTGCGAAAAAACTGATGAGCTATGTTGTTTTTGGCACTGAGTACGACGATGGCTTCTCCGGCCCTTACAAAAATCCAAGTCATCTAACAGCATTTACTATGTTAGCAATTAATGATGAGGGAGAAGTGTACGATGAAAAGGTTAGGACTAGCCAACATAAGGGTTTCTCATATGCAAACTTTAGTAGCTGGGCGATGCTTCATGCATACATTAGTGCCAAAAGTTTTTATGGTGACAACGCCGAAGTAAATCTTGAGAGGACAGAAGAGAGAATACTTTCAGCATTTACACATTATGCAAAATACGTTTCTGGTGATGTTCCGTTGTCTGATTTAAAAGAAACCACGACACCATCTTATTACGCTTTTGCATATCGATTGGCAGAACAATGGTTGCCAAGTAAAGGATCTCTTTGCGATGCAGTAAACAGCACTGGTCATCAAAAAATCCTGCAAGGCCTCGGAAGTACAGCTCTTACCACTCACGTATGTAACGACTAGCACCAAAACATGTCTCCTCACCACATGGATGTGGGATGGTTATACCTATTTTTTTAAAGCAAAGCTGACATCTGAGCTTCAGCCTTGTAAGAAATTCCTATAACATCTCTCCATTCTAAAGCTTAAGAAAAACAACGGAATGGCCCTAATGAAAATACTTGTTACCGGTGGCGCTGGTTTTATCGGCAGCGCGGTCGTCAGAAACATCATCAATAACACAGTAGATAGCGTAGTAAATGTAGACTGTCTTACCTACGCAGGCAATATCCAGTCTCTCGCAAGCATCTCAGACTCTGATCGATATGCCTTTGAGCAAGTCAACATATGCGATAAAGCAGAATTGACACGCGTTTTTGAACTCCATCAACCCGACGCAGTGATGCACTTAGCAGCAGAAAGCCACGTAGACCGGTCAATTGACGGCCCTGGTGAGTTTATCGAAACCAACGTCGTTGGTACGTTTAACATACTGGAAGTTACTCGTGGGTACTGGGTACAACTGCCAGAAGAAAGGAAACATGCCTTCCGTTTTCATCATATATCCACAGACGAAGTTTATGGTGACTTAGAAGGAACTGATGATCTTTTCACTGAAGAGACACCTTATGCTCCTAGCTCCCCCTACTCTGCCTCTAAAGCTGCATCTGATCATTTAGTACGAGCATGGAACAGAACCTACGGGTTACCGATTATCGTCACTAATTGCTCGAACAACTATGGACCCTATCACTTTCCCGAAAAACTGATACCCCACATCATTCTTAATGCCTTGCAAGGCAAACAGTTACCAGTTTACGGAGACGGTCAACAAATTCGTGACTGGCTGTATGTTGAAGATCATGCGCGCGCATTGTATGAAGTTGTCACCAAAGGTGTTATCGGCGAAACCTATAACATTGGTGGCCATAACGAGCAGACAAACCTACACGTTGTTGAAACCATTTGTAGCCTTCTTGAAGAGCTTGCTCCTAAAAAGCCAGGAGGTATAGAGCATTACAAAGACCTGATTAAGTTTGTAAAAGACCGTCCTGGGCACGACCTACGTTATGCCATTGATGCGTCAAAAATAGAAAAGGAACTAGGCTGGAAGCCTAAAGAGACTTTCAACACCGGCCTTAAAGCGACAGTTGAATGGTATTTGTCTAACACAACTTGGTGGAACAATGTTCTATCAGGAAGTTACAAATTAGACAGACTAGGTGAAAAATAGGATAAATTAATAAACTTATGAAAATTGTAAAAAATGTAAAGCTTTTAGGAAGAGACCTTACAAAACACTCAGCCAGGTTAATAGAGCAAGTTTTTTATCGGCTAACAAGATTAAATAGAGGTGAGAATACTTCCATTGCAATCGATGCCAGATTGGACATAGGTAAAAAAATCAGTTTTAAACAACAACCTGAAGTATACAAATTAACTTTAGAGAAGAACGCACGAATCGAATCCAGAGCTGTAATAAATTCCTATCACGGTGAAGTAAGAATGGAAGAAAACTCACGAATTGGAATTGGTACTATAGTTATTGGTCCAGTATTAATTGGTAAAAATAGCGGAGTTTCTCAGAATTGCTTTTTAACAGGCGAAAACAGAAAACACTCACAAGATAAGTCCGGTCTATTGCCAGCTACTAGCGGAGTACAAATATTACCTATTAAAATAGGTGAAGGTTGTTGGATAGGCGCTGGTACGATCATTCTACCTGGAGTAAACATAGGTGACTGCTCAGTAATAGCTGCGGGCTCAGTGGTAACAAAGGATATTCCAGAAAACTCACTTGCTGCCGGTACACCCGCAAAAGTTATCCGATCTTTAATTTAACTCGAAAATCGCTTTCCTAAGTTCATGCCTTGACGTTCTACACCGTAAAACGTAACAATTGAAAATAAGACAACAAGAGCGGATATTATTGGTGTGGATTGAGAATACTCCAATAATGTTTCGCCCTGTTCTACAGGGAAGAAATAGAAATAACTAAAAATCACAGTTCCATGAATTAGATATATCGAATAACTTATCTCACCAAGTATTCTCATTATTTTCAGGCTTAGCAGACCGAAAAAATCACATTTCACGACTAAAAGTGAAAAGAACATCCAGATCGCTAACGTTTGAGCAAGCCAACCTAAATGTGTCTCTCGGTTAAGAACCAATGAAGAGAAAAACAACAAAATCGCTACAAGATTTAAGAATAATCGTAATTTACCTTCGACAACTACATCTTTTAAAAAAACGTAAGACAATCCACCACAAAAGAAAAGCAATATAAATCTTACATTTAATTTTAAAAATGAAACATCCATTATCGCTAATATCATAATAGCAAATGAAAAAATGTAAAAAACAATCATACTCGGACGAAAAATATAAAAGAATATAGGCAGACAAAGGTAAAAAAACCACTCATACTTTAGTGTCCATTGGACTCCTGCAATTACTAATTGAGTATTAGAGTAATCAAAAAAATCTCCTGCACTTCCACCCACAGCAAAAAGTATCCATCTCGTAAACGACTCTAAGAAATCTAAAATTCCAAAACCAATACCAGACCCAAGAATGAATGACCAAAAAATAACAAATAGAATGGCTAAAAAATATAACGGGTATATTCTAAAAAACCGTAAAATGAATAATTTTTTCCAATCAGGAGTACTAGAAAAAATCTTCCCAAAAAAAAGAAATCCTGTAATGATAAAAAATAAAGAGACTGCAACAACACCAATATTTTCAATAAAATGATTGGGAGCCACCCATTTTCCTGATGTTCTCCAATAGTAGTTAATAATTATATGATGGGCCATTACCATTAAAGCCAAGACACCTCTAATACCATCAATTGACACATATCTACCATCCTTATGAATAGGAACGAAATAAGATAATCTCTCTCCCATAAATAAAACAAATAAGGCGGGCACAATTAAAGATACCGACAAAACTAATATATATATTATTTCAATATTCACCATCTTTCCTTCCAATAAATTTTCGATGAAAAATATAATAATATAGAATAACAACTATCAACGAAGTAAAATATAATGAAACATAATGCATAACTGACAAATCATCTATAATTGTTAGTAGGTAGCAAAATAAAGCAACAAAAATGAAAAAAATCAAATCCCGAAAAACAGCTTTATTCAAAAACTTCAATGGAAGCATATTTAAAAATAAAAATGAGAAAATTATTGCTAATATTTCACCAATTGCTGAAGAAACTGCCACATATTCCAAAGGATAACCAATTGATGCAAATATTATCGCAAATATCACTCCCGACGACCTAATTAGACTGACGTACAACACGAACTTACTTTTACCTTGTGATAAGGATATAAACGAAGAAGGCACTCTTAATATTCGAATAGCTGAAGATAAAGCTAATGCATAAATAATAATCTTACTCGCTGAAAATTCATCCCCATATACCAGAGCGATTACAGGGCCACCCAAAATTGAGAATCCCAACATACCATTGATAGCTAGAAAACCGCAAAGAATGCTTGATATGGATGCTGCTTCAGAATATTTTTCTTTACTTAAAGCATTTGCATGTCGAGCTAGCACAGGTGTATATAATGCTGACATTAACCTTTGACTAAATAAAATAGGTACACTGAATAAAGAAAATACAGCAGCATATATACCGAGACTACTCATTGTGTAAAAATGACCAACAATTACTCTGTCACCGTGCAAAATCAGAAACAATAAAAATCCATTTAATATTAACGGTAAGGAGAACCCCAATACTTTCATGGTCAAAACATAATCAAAAGTTACTCTGTAGTTAACTTTTGATCTAAGATGAGAGAAAAATGCAAATCCAGCATAGTTTAAAAAAGTTACCCATATAACAACTGATGGATCAACTGAAAAGTATAGAAGTGGCACTAAAGCGATAGTAGAAATCACATGAGGAATACCCTCCATCATAGCAAAAGTTTTATAGTCAAGTTGCTTTTGCTGTCGCGCATAATCAAAGTTTGTAAATGATTTAACCATTGGGATAAATGCCAAAACTTGATATGCCCACAGAAAGTCTTGCAATGAAAATAAGGCAGCAATAAGTGGAGCAGAAAAAAACAAAACAAGTGATGTTATAAGTCCACGTATAATCATCAACCCATGAATAGATGACAATACACGTCTATTATATCCAAAACGATATTGTATTATAAATCGATCTAGAGCTATATCTGTTGACATTTCAATAAAAGAAATTACTACAGCAAAAGTAGATGCAACACCAAAATTTTCTACACCTAGCGCTCTTGCGATAAGAATACTACGAAGAAAAGAACATACAGACATCACTATCTGTGCTAACAAAAGCTCTTTCTTGCCCGACGGTTTCATTATATAAATATCACCTAAGTTCTAATTCGTTCTTATATTTGAATTAGGTCTTCTAAACCCTATACTTACACCAATACCAATCATTAATGCAAAAATTGAAAAAGCTGAACTCCATAAATGAACTGTCATCCCCACTATCACAAATCCAACTATTGATATTATCCAACCTTGTTTTATTGATTTCCACTCTTCTAGTTGTGATTTGCTAACAGCTATAACCGAAGCTAATAAAACAGAGATTAATGAGATTGTACTTGGCAAACCATATCTCATAGACTGCAATAACCAAAAATTATCTACAGTATCGTTATTCATATATCCAGGCCTTACCCAATCGTGATATCCAATACCAAAAATCGGGTGCCTCCATGCTTCTGCAGATCCAAATTCCCAGATTAAAAGTCGATAGTATCCTGTTTGAGAATTGAACGTCATATTAACAATTACCCAACGAATAAATCCGGCAGGAGAAAGTATTTCGATAAACAAAATGGCACTTACGCTACCCCATAGAACAAGTTTCCATTTGCGTGGATTATTTTTCATTAGTGCACCCCAAACAACCAGCGACAACTGAAAGAAAAACATAAGAATTGGCGCACTAGATAAAGCAGTGAGAGTGCACAATAATAATATAATTATTGAAAGAACTTTTTTATTTCCAGGTAGAGAAAACCATAACATTCCAAGTAGACTACTTGAAAACATACCAAAAAGTATAGGGTGTGAAAAAGAAGAATATGTTCGATTCAAACCCATTCTTTGTTCAAAAAAATCTGTTGGTTGACCCAAAAGTTCTTTAATCAAATTTATACCCCAAATGCACTCAATCAAAGCAAATGGTAATAAAAAACCCGCTACAATCAATACAGCTTTAGCAAACACCTTAACGTAATTACTATTCAATCCAATTAGTCTCCCAAGCATGTAAAATGGAAGAAAATCAACAGTATAAAACCCTCCACCCTCAATTCCTTCACCCAAACCGTGATTTTTCATCATCGCAATATATGCCCACAAAACATGAATCAGAACCAAAATATCAAGATACTTTAAGACTCTGTTTTTAGACCAAGTATTTAGTACGTAGGGGGCAGAAACTAAAAATAAGTAAAAAGAAACTATCCTAAGGGGAGTAAGAACTAAACTTCCTAGATTAAAAGTGATTGTCGCTGGGATGCAAACTCCAAGAAATAACAACAAGAGAGCTAACCTGAAATTTCCTGGACTAATCATTTGTAATAATTATTCCTAATTTTTTAGTATGTACAACTCTCAAAACCTTGGCAGGATTTCCTGCTACTAAACTATTTGATGGAATATCTCTCGTTACAATAGATCCTGCTGCAACAACTACTTCATCACCGATCGTCACCCCCGGAAGTATTATAGAACGTGCGCCGATAAAACATCTTTTACCTATGACGACATCTTTATGAATATTTCTTGTCATATCATGGCTAAGAATCGCAGCATCGAAAGCTATATAAGTATCATCACCTACAAAGATACCCTTAGGGTTAGTTTTATCAAGTTTAGCCTTTAATGATATTTTCACACCATTACCAATATTCATACCGTAAATATTCCGAAGAACGGATATTCTCAAATCTAAAATTAAATAACGTAAAGTTACGTGGACAAACCACCATATTTTTTTAGTGATAAATCGCATAAAATTAATATCCCTTCATCCAAGTAGCACGCTCCAAGAATACCTTTTTCCATTCAGCTGCTTCTGCAGTACCTGATTTGAACAATTTGCTTTCTAGAACCTTATTAAAGGAATAAAGCCAAATAAGTCCAATATATATTTTCTTCGTTAAGCCACTGTCGTGTCTTTTGATCAGTTCAACTTTACCTCTAAGAAGCTTTATTTGTTTTGCCGCAAGATTGGCATGGCTAACGCCGCCGTGATGTATTAATCGCGCATCGGGTGTCACAATAGGCTGATAACCAAGTTTGCTTGCCTTGAGACAGTAATCAGCTTCTTCAGCGTACATGAAAAAGCTGACATCAAGACCACCGAGTTTATTCCATAGATCTCTAGGTGTCATAAAGAAACAACCGGACAATACGTCAACCTCTTTTACCGTGTCTCGCTTCCAGCAACCATAGTTTGCTTTATTAAAAAAGCAGCTATCGCTAAATATTCTACTTAAACCAAAAGCACTGAATATTAATGACGTAAAGTTGTGTCGTGACCAAGCATGTTGTGTATTCAGAGTCATGTCATTATTGAGAGTAACGCCACCCCAAATACCATTTGAAGAGTTTTGTTGAGCAAAGTTATAAAGATTATCTACCGCTCGGTCGATAACGACCGTATCCGGATTAAGTAACAACAGCATAGGGGCACTGCTGCGTGCTACACCATAATGCACCCCACCGGCAAAACCGAGATTTTCTCCGGTCTGAAAGACCTGAACTTGTGGGAATTGCTCTTGCACAGCCTCAAAGGAACCATCCTTGGAGTCGTTATCGACCAATATCACTTCAAATTTGGTCGAGGTTGTTTCTTCATATAAGGAATGAAGGGCACGCAACGTGTAATCTCTTGTGTTGTAAGACACCAGAATAATGCTGAGTTGAGGTGAACTGTTCATTCGGAATCCTTGTTAATCTCTTGACGAGGTAGCCTAAATTCTGCTTTCACGGGGTAATGGTCTGAGCCATAACTATCATCAAGCACTTCTGCCGTTTCAAGTGCCATATTCCTATAAAATATATGATCTATACGTATAAGTGGTCCAAGAAACCCTATACGACGACCTTCTGCTGGGAAAGTAAATGTTTGATTCATAAATCCGTTGGGTTTTGCATACGCCATTTCTTGGCGCATAAGAAAATGAACCGTGTTGAATGGTGTGGAGTTAAAATCGCCAGCAACGATAGTTGGCATGACCTCGTTCACTTCAACCACTCCTTTCAATTGATCCAACATATTCGATACTTGCTGAATCTGTATTCTGACGGGTTGATTCAAGGATTTGTCCACCCGATTGGTCAATAACGCAACCTGACCAAGAACATCAGACTGTATGACAAATAGATTACCGTCCTTCGAGGGTTGTTCGAACACTATTTTATGCGGTGTAAATAAAGCAAGGGATTTGTATCTAATGCCAACGTATGAAATATTGCATGTTTCCGTCAATTCTGGATGTGCTTGCAATAGTTCGTCCATATCAGGTATTTCTTGCATTAGAATAGCATCGTATTTAGTGCAATCTAACAGTTTTGCGACACGATCATACTGATGATTACCCGACATTTTACTGTACGTCAGAACCGTAAATAGTGTTGAGTCATTAGTGAGTTCTGTCACCTTTAAAGCATGCTTTTCACCGCCCATATCAGCAACGGCCATAACATAAGGGAGGATAATTGCTGGAAGAGAGA
>JARGOI010000437.1 GCA_029212275.1 Thalassolituus sp. | reverse complement strand
AGAGAATAATGATCGAGCATCGATTTCCTCAGGGATACGATGCTGGGCTATCGACAGAAGGGTTATTGATTACGGAAGTGAACGACAAAGCAGGTTTTGGGGGATTGGCTTATTTAAATCGAAACGAACCTAAATCATTGATCGAAAACACCAAAAATCGCCAAGGTTCAAACGTGGTCAGTGGCGATAACGGTACCGTGGTAAGGTCAGCTGAACGGATTAGTTTGGCCAATGGCAAAGTCACATTAAATAACATCAATACAAACTCTCAGGCAAGCTTAGTCGTCGAAGTACAAACCGAGCCTAAAGGCCGAGCTTATGGCTATGATGATGTTCCAGCAAATGCAACATGGGGAGCATTAGGCAGCGAAGCGTTTGCCGTGATTACGATGCCTGTCGATCCGTATATGTCTACCATTGATGGCTTAGATTTTTTCGCCCAAGGCAAAGGCACAGTGGATGTAGGGGTTTATCGGAATTTGACGAGATTTTCTGCTGAAGATCGCATTGTTAGACAAAGTTTTGCCGTAGTGGCCGGTTGGAACCGCTTATTATTCTCCCAGCCTTCAGCCATTGATGTGGGGACGCTTTATATTGAAATTAGCAGTAAAGCAGAGTCTGGAGTTTCTCCTTTTTTAGTCGACGTTAAGGGGCAGTTAAGTGGCAAAACACAAGTTAAAACAAAACTTGAAAACCCTTATTACGAAGCAACGTTTGATATCAGTGCGCGTTTACTGGCCAGCACCAGTGACGTGCCTACCTATCGTGCACCTTCAGAATCAGCGTCCGGCAGTAAAAAAGGCGGTGGCGGCGCCATCACTTGGACCTTGTTGATCGTCTTTTTACTGCGCAAGCGGGTATACTAATCCTCCGCTGGGAGGGTGCATGAAATTTTATCTTTTTTGGGCTGTTTTGGGATTGCTCTGTGTTGTGGTGATGTTGGGTGGAAATCCAGTGATGGATATTCTACGCTTCGACCGTTTAGCCATTGAGCAAGGTCAAATCTGGCGATTATTTACCGCCCATATTTCTCATCTTTCTTACGCTCACGCTGGAATGAACCTAGCGGCCTTGGCGTTGACAGCTTACGTCGCTGATCAGCGAAGAACGGCTTTGGAATGGAGCCTGTGCTGGGTTTGGTTAATGGGTACGACCGGCTTAGGATTGTATCTATTAGCCCCAGACTTATATTATTACGTCGGTCTATCGGGTGCACTGCACGGCGGTTTGATCGCTGCCATTATGACTTCTCCTTATTATTCAGCTCGCATACGCACTCTAGTGGTCTTGGTGATTGTTGGTAAAATTCTATGGGAGCAAAGTCCTTTTTACGACGATCTCGCCAACCTAGCACTGATTGGTGGACGGGTTGAAAGTCGTGCACATTTATTTGGCGGGATTGCAGGACTTATTTGGGGCGCAACCATGGTATTGCGAGTGAGGATAAGTAAACACCGCGCTGAGCAATCTGTAGAGTAATCCCTTATGCGTATCCATCCGTCATTCACACTCAGCGATTATGAAAGTTAGCAATTATCACAGGGAGAGAAGGCGTTATGAGTGATCAAGACAATCCTTGGAAAACCAAGAAAACCATTCGTCAATACGAAAATCCTTGGATTCAAGTTGATCACCATGACGTCATCAATGCGGCGGGTAATCCTGGTGTTTATGGAACTGTGCATTTTAAGAACAGAGCGGTCGGAGTTTTACCCATCGCTGCTAATGGTGATATTTGGCTGGTGGGCCAATATCGTTTTCCATTGCAGCAGTATCACTGGGAAATTCCTATGGGAGGAGCACCACAAGGTGAAAATGCTGGTGAATGTGCTCTTCGAGAGTTACGCGAAGAGACGGGTTTGCGAGCGAAATCGTTGCAAGCGATCGGGCACGTACATCTAAGTAATAGTATTACTGATGAAGAAGGTTTCTTGTTTGTTGCCACCGATTTAGACGAAGGTGAGCCCGAGATGGAAGAAACCGAAGTTCTGACAATTAAACGACTGCCATTTGAAGAAGCGTTGGCGATGGTTAACGACGGACGTATTACCGACGTACTATCGGTGCTGGCTATTTCACGCGTGCGTTTACTTGGTATTATTTAGAAGCGAATAAACAACGCTTAAAAGTCGGTCAATTGGCTATCAATCTTCCTTTGCCTTATGCCACTGTCGGTTGTGACTGTTGACGGTATTGTGCAGGGGAGACTTGTTCTTCTTTGATAAAGATGCGATCCAACGTTCTTCTACCCGATAAACCAACACGAATGGCTATTTCTTCAATGGGGGTTGTCGTCGCTAACAACATACGTTTCGCCAAATCCACTCTTACCATAGTTACAATCTGCTTTAGAGATGTATCTTCACGGTATAGGTGGCGGTTGAGCGTGCGCGCACTGATATGGAAATAGTTCGCTACAGCTTGCTGATTGGCGCTCAAATCAATTTTTTCATTCAAAAAAGCTTTACGTATACGTTCAGCAAGCGATCCACTTCGCGCTAGTTTACGAAATTGTTCTTCAACGTCGT
>JARGOI010000436.1 GCA_029212275.1 Thalassolituus sp. | reverse complement strand
TCCACCTCTGGGCGTTTAATGCCTGAATATTATATTCGCCAATTCTTTGAAAAATCACCGGAAGAAGTGTTTGAACGTGTCGGTTATTCTGGCGATCACAGCCGCACCATTGCCCAAGTACAAGCAGGTGCTTACGATGTTGGGGCAGTTAATTATACGGTGTGGGATAACGAATTAGCTGAAGGGAAAATTGATCTCAATCGTTTACGTATTATTTGGACGACACCAACGTATCCCGATTATCAGTGGACCATTCGTGGCGATGTCGACGCACGCTTTGGCGAAGGATTCACAGAAAAAGTTCAGCAAGCGTTGTTAGCGATGAAAGACGAAAGCTTGCTTGCCAGCTTTCCTCGTCAACGTTTCGTTCCTGCCAGCAACGAAGACTATGCTCCAATTCAAGCGACCGGTGAAGCGATTGGTATACTTGATGAGAATTGATAAAAAATGCTGAGTAATTGGTAATGTTTTGCTTAAACCATCAAACATTACGCGTTGATAAAAATATTATTTTAAATGATATTTCTTTATCAATTGCGCAAGGCGAGAGGGTTGCCTTAATTGGGGTATCGGGTGCCGGTAAGTCGAGTTTGTTGTCGCTATTGTGCCAACAGCACCCCGATCAAGTTGCTTTGTGTCCTCAAGATAATGCGCTGGTCGATACCTTATCGGTCTATCAGAATATTTATATGGGTGCGTTGGCGAGACATAACAATGTTTATAATTTGCTGAATTTAATTCGACCTTGGCCCGTGCGCAAAGCAGAAGTCGAACACATTGCTAGCGATTTGGGCATCGCGCAATACTTGTTTACTTCACCGAATAATTTGTCCGGTGGCGAACGTCAACGTGTTGCTTTAGGGCGCGCATTATATCGACACAAGCCTATATTTATTGGAGATGAACCGGTCTCGTCGATTGATCCGCAACAAGGACAACAATTATTACAGCACGTATTAAATCAGCACGATACTGCAATAGTGGCGCTGCACAGTCCCAAGATGGCATTGCGTTATTTCACTCGGGTGATCGCTTTACGCAATGGCAAAATTATTGGCGATTGGTCCAGCAATGACATTGATGTTACGCAATTGCATGCGGTGTATCTTAATCAACAAGTCTCAAATTTAGTCAAAGATTCAGCCCAAAATTCCACAGTTCATAACGATTTTCAGCGCATTGAATGACGACAAGTAAAAAATCCACCGCCTTTTATTTTAGTCGTCTCAGTCTTGTATTCTGCACGGTATCTTTGCTGTTTCTTAGTATCGCCGATATTCAATTGTACACTCCCTATCCATGGCAAGAGTTAGCCTTAATAGGGCAGGGCGTTATTACTCCGTCTTGGTATGATTTGCCCGAACTCTTTAAGTCATTGTTACGGACCATTGCCTTTGCGCTATTGGCAGTGAGCGCATCCGCCGTGGTTGGCTTATTGCTGGCAACGGTATTTCACTGGCGATGCGTAAGAGTGTTGGCTGCCGCCGTAAGGTCTGTGCATGAAATCTTCTGGTGTCTTATTTTTATGCAGCTGTGGGGGTTGAGTGCAACCACGGGGTTGCTGGCGATTTTTGTGCCATTTTGTGGAATTTTTGCCAAAGTGTTTGCTGAGATATTACAGCAGCAAAGTCCCCAAACGGTAAACACTTTTGGTCCTGCATTACGGCTCAGCCGGTTTGCTTATGGCTGGATTCCACAGGCGTGGCCGGCATTACTTTCCTATGTAAGGTATCGTTTTGAATGCGCACTTAGATCCAGTGCTATTTTAGGTTTTATCGGTTTGCCTACCCTAGGGTTTTATTTAGAAACTGCTTTTAAACAAGGAAATTACAGCGAAGCTGCGGCAATACTTTGGCTATTTATTCTTGTCATCGCTACTGTTCGCTGGTGGTTTCAGCCTAAGTATTTGTTGGTGTATCTACTGCTATCTATTTGGGTCTTGCCCGACAGTCTGCCTATTCATGGCAGTATTGTTTGGCAATTTTTTACTCAAGATATTTGGCCAGAAGCTCTAATACAGGGTGATTTACCACAGACCTTAGAATGGATTAAAAACGTTTTCAGTAACGAGGTGTGGCCCGCGTTATGGCAAACCATCGCCATTACCCAGTTAGCATTAATTCTTAGTGGCGCGATCGCGTTAATCAGCTATCCATTTGCCAGTCGAGTGTTAGTCGGGCGCTGGTCAACCTTAGGTCGGGCCAAGTTGTTAGTCTTAAGATCCATACCTGAATTGATGTTTGCGTATGTGTTTTTACTTATTTTTGGTCCTTCTGCGCTACCAGCGATATTGGCGTTGGCAATACACAACGGTGGTTTAATTGCTTTTTTGTTGGCCAATAACAGTGAACTAGAAGAAAAAAATACGACTCTGAGTAATAGCAGTTCTATTCATAGCTCAAGTAGTAACGCCTCTTCGATAGCGTTTCCTAAAGGAACGATGCGTTACTTTTATGTTGACCTGCCTCGACGTTATCCAGCGTTTTTAGCATTATTATTTTATCGTTGGGAAGTGATCATGCGCGAAAGTGCCAT
>JARGOI010000435.1 GCA_029212275.1 Thalassolituus sp. | reverse complement strand
GATGTGCCATGGCCATAGATTCGTCATTGGTCACTTGTTCAACACGATCGACCACACTTAAATCTAAGTTTCCGGGAATGAAGTTGGCGCCAATCCCCTGAATCTTATGCGGCCCAGGTTGGATGGCTTCTCCGCGTAACGTTTGACTAATGATTGCCGAGTCTGCGGGTTCGACAGCAACTGAGGTGATGGCTTTGTGTTGTTTTAAAAAACGAGATACGCCGCTGATGGTCCCACCTGTACCCACACCAGCCACAATGACATCCACTAGGCCGTCAGTATCGTTCCAAATTTCTGGTCCTGTGGTTTTTTCGTGGATGGCAGGGTTTGCAGGGTTATTGAACTGTTGCAGCATAATTCGGTTGGTAGAATTTTCGCGGATCATTGCTTCGGCGGCTTCGACAGCACCTTTCATGCCTTTGCTACCATCGGTGAGTATTAAGTTCGCGCCTAGGGCTTTCATGATTTTACGTCGTTCTATACTCATTGTTTCGGGCATACATAGGGTGACTTTATAGCCACGAGCGGTGCCAACAAAAGCAAGTGCGATGCCCGTGTTGCCACTTGTTGGTTCGACGATCTCCATTCCTGGTTTGAGTAAGCCATCCTGCTCGGCTTGCCAAATCATGCTGGCACCAATACGACACTTGACCGAATGGGCTGGATTGCGATTTTCGAGCTTGGCATAAAGGTGGGGATGTTGAGTAAGTTTATTAATCTTAACTAACGGTGTGTTACCAATTGATAACGAAATGTCATTGTAAACTTTCATAAAAGACTCCTTTTTTTTGCCATATGTGGCTGAACCTGCTCTAGACTAAGAGTAACGTATTTGATGGTTGTGAGTACAATCTAGGTTGCAACGTTATTTAAAGCTTTAGTTAGCGTTTAGCTACATAGGATATATGCCTTTTGAACGATGAAGATCAACGTGTGGAAAAATTAGAAGAACACCGCTCAATGGCATCCATAGAAAAAGATATTGCCAATATTTCCGGCTTGATTGAGGCTGGAGTTAAGACGTTACGTTTTGATCAACACCTAGAAAGTGCTTACAAAGAGTACAAAACCAACCACTTCAGTTCCGTAGATTATCGTCTTTATGCTTTAGGAATCTTTATTTTTTGGTCTTTTGGCTGGGCAGATTTTTACTTCGCTGGTCCAAGAACAGAACTCTTATTATTCACGCGCTCCCTCATTAGTGCGACATTGGGTGTCGCTCTTTATTTTACCAGTCGATACAAGATCGAGAAGTTTCGAGATGTCGTGCTTTCTGGGGGGATTTATACCTGTTTTTTTTTCGTTCTATGGAATCTTTGCGTGATTGAAGGAGTGAATCGATATTTTTATCATTTAGGCATGATTCCAATGCAAATCTTTGTAATCATCGCACTTCGTTCAAATTATCGTTTGATGATCATAACTTCATTTCTGATGATGCTGAGTTATTTGTTTACACTCAGTTTGTTTCCTCTGTATCCCCCTGCCAATCTTCTAACAGAAATGGATCTTTTTGCTAAAAAACTGCTGCCTTTTTATATCGCTTTTTGGATTATGCTCATTGTGATGGGGGGATATTTAAGTTTTATTATTGAAGGTGGGGAGCGATTAGATTTTTTGAAGAATCGTTTACTCTCTCTAGAAACAGAGCGATTGCAAGCATTAGGAAGACGTTTGCATGTATTGTCGACCACCGACAGCTTAACGGGGATCGCTAATCGTCGCCACAGCAGTGAACACTTGTCGCGAGAATGGCGACGTTGCCAGCGAATTCCGGCCCCAATCTCTTTATTGATGCTCGATGTGGATTATTTTAAACGATTTAATGACTTCTATGGCCATCAAGCAGGAGATGCTTGTTTGCAGGCATTAGCTCAACAAATGAACAATGTTTGCCGACGGCCAGGAGACTTGTGTGCACGTTATGGTGGTGAAGAGTTTTTAATTATTCTGCCCGAATCGGATATAGATCAGGCGGCACAAATAGCTGAAAACTTACGTCATCAAGCAGGGGCTTTGGCCATTGAACATTCCAAGTCACCGATGGGGGTCGTCACCGTCAGTATCGGTGTTGCTTCGGTATTACCAGATTTAAACAATGATATGGATGCGCTGATACGCGAAGCGGACAGAATGCTCTATATTGCTAAAGGATCGGGTCGTAATCGAGTGTATTCTGAATCCGAATAATCTTATAAATAGCCACGTTTTAAGGTTTACGAGCTTCTTAATCACATCTTGCCAAGGCAATATTGCATTTAGAAGCTCATTTATTTGTATTAGCTATCTTAGCCTTTCTGAGCCATTGTTTTTAATTGCTCGTCTTTCTGTTCCCACAATAACTGAACCCACTGCTGAAATTGCAAACGGTAGGCATCGTCTTTTTCGTAATCACCGTTAAGTAACTCTACAGGAATGGTTTTTTCTTCGATGACGACGTCGCAACGACGCATTTTTCCTTGCAGAAAATCCCAAAAGGTGGGGCTGCCTTCTGGATAATGAATAGTGACATCTAATATCGAACGAAACTGATCACCCATGGCGCTCATCGCAAACGCCA
>JARGOI010000018.1:5462-14957 GCA_029212275.1 Thalassolituus sp. | reverse complement strand
TTAAATTGATTCGCAAAGCGCAAGATAACAATATTGCAGTGGTGTTAATTCAGTCTGATCCAGATATGGATTCTGTGCCCGTCGATATGCTGGGGCCGAATGATCGCGTGGTGTGTATTGGTGGTAATACGCCTGATGAGAGTTATCTAAATGCGAAATCGGTGTTACGAATCGCGGCACACGAAGGTGTGGATGCATTACATCCTGGCATCGGTTTCTTATCCGAAAGTAGTCAGTTTGCTGCATTGTGTGGCAACAACGACATTAATTTTGTTGGACCACCAGTATCATCGATGGAAACGATGGGGAACAAATCCAACGCTATTAATACCGCCATCCGCGTTGATGTGCCAGTGGTACCCGGCTCTCACGGCATTTTAACCAGCTCGGCCAATGCTGCCAGTATCGCTGAGGACATTGGTTATCCGGTGCTGCTGAAAGCCGTGCACGGCGGTGGTGGTAAAGGTATTCAGGTAGTGGAATCGGCTGATCGTATTCATGCCCTATTCCATCAAATTTCTACCGAAGCGAAAGCGGCCTTTGGCAACGGTGACGTGTATTTAGAAAAGTACGTTACCTCGTTACGCCACATCGAAGTTCAAGTGCTGCGTGACCGCCATGGCAATACCAAGATTCTTGGTTTGCGCGATTGTTCTGTGCAGCGCAATAACCAGAAAATTTTTGAAGAATCTGGTTCGACCATGTTGCCCAAAGAACTCGAAGAAAGCGCCTACAATTTTGCTAAGAAACTGTCTGATGCTGTTGAGTACGTTGGTGCTGGCACGGTTGAATTTATTTTCGATCTCGATTCCATGGCCATCTACTTTATGGAGATGAACACGCGTTTGCAGGTCGAACATCCAGTCACCGAACTGGTGTCGGGCATTGATATTGTCTCCACTCAGTTCCGCATTGCCGAAGGTGACAGCATTAAAGATTTGGCGCCTGTTGCAAAAGGGTATGCCATCGAAGTGCGTATTAACGCCGAGAAAGCCGTTCTAAAAAATGACGCCGTCGAGTTTGTTCCCACACCAGGAAACATTCGGGAATGTGTATTACCAGAGCAAGATTACATAGAAATCATTTCTATGGCGGCGCCAGGCAAACAAGTATCGCCTTTTTATGACAGCATGGTGGCGCAAATCATCTGCTACGGCACCGATCGTAACGACACTATTCGAAAACTGCGTGATTACTTAGAAACGACTAAGATCACGGGGGTATGTACTAATATTCCGTTGCTTAAACGCGTACTAGACGATGAAGTATTTGTAGGCGGTACTTATGATACGACCTACTTACCTAGGTTCTTGAAGCGTATCGATAGCGATGCCTTGATTCACGATATCGAACAGGCTGCTGATATGAATGCGGATGCAGTGGATGCATCACAGTTGCGTATTGAAGGCTCTAATGAGCTTAAAGTGCTGTCGCCGTCGACCAGTATTTTCTATGGTTCGTCTTCGCCTAGTGAACCTGCTTTTGTGAAAGAAGGCGATGTGATCGATGTCAGTCAAACATTGTGTTTGATGGAAGCGATGAAAATGTTTACCCCGTTGACGCTGAAACAATTTAACCGCAGCGGTGCTGAACTTTATTCCAAAAATCAGAAGTTCCGTGTTACTCGAATTCTGAACTCGGACGGCCAGCAAGTAAACCAAGGCGATTTATTGTTTGTTGTTAAGCCAGAAACAGCAGTTTAAAGCGATCTGTAAGCGTGTTAGCAAGATCTATTGTTAGCACGTTTACAATTAGAAAAACGTTATAAAACTATAAAGAAAAACCGGCACTTCCTTATCGAAAGTGACGGTTTTTTTATTTAAGATGTCTTAATATCTTCTGCATTTAACTTTGATAAATTATTCAACCCCCATAATCACAGCACCCAACGCAGTGTTGTTTTCTTGCTTACGTTGAGTGGCAGCACACACCGTGATGCGACGTGCCAATGCCTTTTCTTTAGCGTCTTTTATATTACCAAGATACGTTTTCACATTGAGCGCTCGCTCGGTAACCAAGGACGGCCACTCTTCACTCCACGTAGCAACCTCGCTGACACTGGCGACCGGACAGACTTGCAACTCTAGGTCTGTTTTAGATTTCATCATTTTAGCGACGGTATCTAAATATTTTTTATGCTCGTCCGTCAGCACAGTTTCACCCTCTGCAAACGTTAAATCATCAAGTCGAATAGCAAATAACTTATCTTTGGCAAACGAGGCCAAACTCAACATCGAACCATAAGGTTGCAAGGATTGCTGCAGGTAATACAAGGTCGCCGTTCTAACCGCCTTGCGACTGACTTGCGATATCACGTCATTAATACCGACATCTGGCTGGCTGATGTCACCGGATAATGGCACCTCAATGCGTAGATTATTATTATCGTCTTTCAGCACCGACAAAGCCGTTTCGAGTGGCATCGAAATTTGCTTACTGATGCGATCAATGGTTTCTTGATCTGCAGGTTCAAATTTACTGTTTTGCAGGCGAATTTTTACCGTGCCTCCCAGTTGTCCTTCGGTAATAGACGGGTTTGCAGTCACGGTCAGCATGCCGCGTTGCAAGTTATAGCCGATTGCATTGACGATATAGGCGTTAAAATCAACAAGGTTGAGTTGTTCGATCTTAACCTCCATTTGACCTTCAGGATAATCACCACGCAGTCCAATTTTTCCGTCAGCACGAATACGGTTGTACTGATCTAAACCCGCTAATAAATGGAGATCCACGGGCTGATTTAAATTAGCAGTATCTAGGCTTCCTACGCTTAGCTCATGAATATCTAGTTGAGTTCGATTATTGGGTGTGATCCCCCTATCTCGCCAAAAGATTTGTGTCTTAGTCTCACCTTGGCGCATTTTTAAACCAGCAATCTGAATACGGTAATCTTGACCGACGTCTGGTTGCGCAGTTTGTTCTTCAGCAAACGATGTGTTCGCAGAGGAACTAGTGTCTGCTGGCTCGCTAGGCACACCTTTGATATTGCCATTTTGCTCGCGAGTGATACGCGCTACTAAACCAGAAAATTCGTGAATACCTGACACTAAGCCCGATGGACTCAGTTTAATATCGTCGATTTGATAGCTGGCCAACGACAATAAACTTTCGTCCACGCCCGCGGGCATAACGGAAATATTAGATAATGATAGACGTCCAACTTCCTGATTGTCTTTGTCTGCGCTGATATTATCGAGTTGCAAGCCTGCCAACATAATTTCACCCGTGGGGGTGTGCTGGACCTTAAATCCGGAAGCGGAGAGTTTTTCCAATACCGCTTTGGGCATATCGGTTAATGCGGTGGCATCTAATTTATCCAGCGACAATTCACTCAGACTCAGCGTTGGAATATCTGGTAAGTTACCCTCAAAACCAGCGAACTGTGCTTGTCCGAAAGCAACATTCGGCGATGCAGTTAACGCAGAAGCAACAAACGTTTTAATGGATGCATTAGTCAAAACAAAACGCATTTTGCTGTCTGGCTGAGTGTCTAAACCCTCAATAGAAAATTCATCTAAAGTGACTAAGTCGGTTTTTTGTGACCACTTCACCTTATTCACAATTAAGCGATCTAAATTGACTTTACCAAGACCCTCTGACGCGGTGACTTCGGGAATTTGTGCGTAAATATTTTTCAGATCCAATGTTGCTAAAGAAACGCGGATATCATCGTCAGTCATGACAAAATTAATACCGTCAAAACGCGTTGACGCTAAAGTAAAATCACCGGCCGCAGAAGTGGTAAGATTTAATTCTCCTAATTCTAAGGTACCTTCTGCACTGGGGTTGCCCAATAAATGTTTGGCCGTGGCGTCTAGGCTGATATCAATTGGTTTATTAAGAGTAAGATTGAAGTCACCTTGGGCGACATTCAATTTACGCAATTGTCCCGAAATAGAAATAGGCACCGACTGATCTGAATCGCTAATAAAAGGTCCACCAGAAATGTCGTTAACTTTAACGTCCACCAGCAAACCTGGCTGCTGCCAACGTACTTGATTGTCCTCCAGTTCGATTTTATCTAAACGCAGCAACCAACCTGCCGGTAATGGGCCTGTTTCAGAATTTTCAGGCTCAACTGGAGCTTCTTTCGGGCTTGAAGAACCGGTTGATAAATTAATCCCTGCCAAGCGTAGCACGTCATCTTTATTCAGACTGCCATTCAGTGTGAGACCTGATAATGCAATATTTTCGATATGGATCACTTTGTCGATTAAATCACTGAGCAAAAGATCCACACCAACATAATCAAAACTGGCTTCAGAGGTCATTGGAGAGGAACTGATCTCTGAGGAACCAGTTTCTTTAGAAGTAGATTCGGAAGAGCCGCTTTGTTTATTCGTACTAGTTGGATAGGTGGCTTTCACGTTACTGAAATTAATACGACCACTCCATGGAGAGAGCGTCCAACCACCAATGCTCAACTCATAACCGTCCCCTTGTTGAGCATACCAATGTTCGAGATAACGCAAACCTGCCCAAGGGAGAATGATGAAAATCAACAAATACAGAAAAACAATGAAGGTCGATAATATTCCTAAATTTCGACGCCACGTAGGACGCTTGGGTTGCGGCTTTTTGGGCGCAGTGGGTGGCCGTTCAGATGACAGTGATGAAGACACATCGTTGGATTTAGCTGAAGCAGATGACTCTGACATATTAAAAAAACATTCCTAATTTAAAAATCCTGAAATACGCTTTGCTGACAATGCATTTCCTAAAGAGTTTACTGAGTACAAAGTCCTTACTTAAAGCGCTCACTCAGACTGTCCACTTTTCTTTCTCTAATTTCTAATCTCAATGGGTTACTGGCTATGTCCATAGTGCATCTCTTAAGCCACTGGCTCGCACCACTTGTGACTCTAATGAACGCTGAAAGGTCATAGCATCACCAACACAATGAAACTCATTACGCGCACGCGTGATGGCGGTATAAATTAACTCACGGGTCATCACTGGCTGCCACTGCTTAGGAAGCAACAAGATAACACTCTGGTACTCGGACCCTTGGCTTTTATGCACGGTCATAGCAAAGGCCGTTTCATGGCTAGGCAATCGCCCGGGTGATAACAAGCGAACTTGGCCATCCGTGGTTCTAAATGCAACGCGTTCTTCGCCATGTATTTCAACAGCCACACCAATATCGCCGTTAAAAAGTCCTAAATCGTAATCGTTACGGGTAATCATGATGGCTCTGCCGGGGTACCAGGTACCCCTATTACCTTTTGATGAGCCACCTTTTGATGAGCCGCCTTTTAATAAACCTCGACGAAACATTAGACGCTCAATCAACGCATTGGTTTCTTCTAATCCATGCGGGCCTTGTCGCACCGCAACCAATACTTGGTAATCGTTAAACGCATCCAATATCACACTAGGATCTGCCTGTTCTCGTACATACTGACAGTATCGTGCCATGCCAAGTTCGATGCGGGTTAACCATGCAGCGTCACCGTGGTCATACCAATACAGATGCGCATCACTATGAAAGGTAGCCAACGCCGCAGACGAATCGCCACGATTCACGCTGGCGGCCAGTAACCCTATGCCGCTATCAGCACGAAACCGATGGGAAGTACGTAACTGCACCACCGCATTTTGGATCGGGCTTGCTACTGACTGATCGCCAGACGATTCGCCCAACGCTTCGACGTACTCAGTAAGATCATAGCCCGTGAGATGATAGAGTCGCTTAGCAAAGTCGGCTGATGGTCCATGATCGTGGCCAGCATCGCACATATCCGCCAAGACACTGCCCGCTTCGACCGAGGCCAACTGATCGCGATCACCCAACAATATCAGCCGCGTGGACGGTGCTAAGGCATCGAACAAATGCGACATCATCGGCAAGTCGATCATGGATGCTTCGTCCACCACCACACAATCAAAAGGTAAACTGCGTTGACCATGATAGCGAAATCCGCGTGGGCTCCAGCCCAATAATCGATGCAAAGTAAAACTGTCGTTGGGGATGCGTGATTCGTCTATTTTATGGTGTTCGCTAGCGTTTGCTGCGGTGCCTGCATCCATCGTTGAGCTACTCAGGCGCGCTTGGCGAATCGATTCCGTCATCCGTGCCGCCGCTTTGCCCGTGGGAGCCGCCAAGGCGATTCGTAGATCGGGTGTTTGGCTTAATAAGACATTGAGCAGGCGTGTCACGGTGGTGGTTTTCCCCGTACCTGGGCCGCCAGTGATGATACAAAAAGGCTGTAAACAGGCGGTGGCAGCAGCGATACATTGCCAGTCTGGTTGCAGATTAATAGCATTAGAAGAGCCTGCACCGGGCAAGTCTGCGCGTGGAAATAGCGACCTTAGTGTTTTAGCTAACTCATCACTCGTAGCAACACCCGTATGTTCATCGTTCGAGTCTTGCCCACGATTAAGACGCCTTTCAATATGCTTTCGCACGTTGGTTTCGTAACTAAAATAGCGCGCTAAATACAAACGTTGCTGGTGCAATACCAATAATTTCGGTACCACGTTTAAAGACGCTAAACGGTCGTAATTTATTAAGCCGCGCAAAGAAATGTTGGGCAAATGCCATTGCGCTAAATTCCAGCATACTTGGCCACGGCCTAATGCATCACTGACGGCCACGGCAGCGAATAACAAAGCCACCAGCGCTTCTTGATGTTCATTATCGCTAGTTTGATCCAGTCGAGCGGCCACTTCGTAATCGTACAATTGCAAGGCTAGGTGCTGATCGATGGCGCGAATTCGGCCATCGTCACACCACTGTTGCAGCGTATTTTTTGCTTGTGCGATAAGATTCTGGACTTCCGTCATGCGTCGGCACCTTTCTCTTTTTTATTTATTATCGCTTTTTTATCTTTTCTATCGTTTTTGTCTTGTTCTGAAATTTGTGCAACATAAGATTCGCCCAATAGCGCATTGCGCCAATGTTGCAAAGCGTCGACATCCAATGGCGTAAAACAGACACCGCATGCTGGGGATTCGGAGGTATTATCAGTATGGTTTTCGAAGCCATCTCCAGCAGAGTGCAAAGCAATACCACGCAAATACATATACACACTGCCACCAAGGTGCTGTTGCGGATCATAATTAGGCAGGCGCTGAGCCAATAAACGATCTAACGCGACCATGTAAATCCAAGATTGTAAGTCGTATTTATGCTCCACCATAGATTGGCGCAACGCATCGGGATAATAATCTTCGGCGCGCTCGCCTAAGTAATTCGATTTGTAATCCAGTACGTAATAACGTCCCTGCCATTCAAAAATTAAATCGATAAAACCTTTTAAATAGCCCGTCAGTGGCTCGAATTGAAAACGAGCAGAGGCGCCAATATTATCCTGCTCATAATCCGCTTGATTTAAATTCCCCAATAACGATTCAACGTCACCCGCGGTTAAATGCCCCACCGGTAAATAAAATTCCATTTCATCCAAGCGTGAGGCCTTAGTTAAATCGCGCAACTGTATCGAGGGTTTGGTATTTGAATTTTCACCCGCCACAAACAGTGGCAGGGGCTGATGTACCATACTTTGAAACCAAGCGACGACCTCTTCAACCTCTACCCCGTTAATGCCATGTAAGGTTAAGCGCATGTGCACGATGGTACGTAATTGTTCAGTATCAACAAAATCCCAATCTTCAAAAATGGCATGCAAACAGGTCCCCGGATTCGCCCCTTTAGGGAAGCGTAACGCCAGAGGTCTGAGTTGAGGCATATCGTCGGTTGTCTCGGTTGTCAGTGCGCCGCGGGAAGATTCGCGTTCGCCAGCCACTTCCCAGTCAACCACTTGTGCACCAGCGTCGCCCTGCTCGAATTGATGCTGGCCGTGCATCGCTAATTGACTGTAACTGCCGACACGCCAATGATCGCGTAATTGTCCATAGCGACTGCTGGAAAAGACATTGGCAGAAACGGGCTCGGGGGCAAAATCCAATCGCGCTTGGTTATGATTTTGCCAGCTCGGTCTGGGGCCAACATACACATCAGGAATGCTGAGCGTCGCCAGCGAGACCTCAGAGCCATCAGACTGTTTACTGAGCAAATACCCCAATGCACTTTGCAGCCACAAAGGTGTTTTCTTTTTGCCACTGCCGGCATTGCTTATCCAAAGAAAACATCCGTACTTAGCGCGGGTCAGTGCGACATACAACAAACGCATTTTTTCCGCCAAAATATCGCGATTCTGTAGCGCTTTACTGTCATCACTGGCGGATAAATCGCGAATAACGCGCTGACCATCGTAATAAATAACTTCTTTATCTTGCGCAAAGCGTTCTGCTTTATCAGCCCATAAATACGGCAAAAATACTAAGGGGTATTCCAAACCTTTGGACTTATGAATGGTCACAATCGTCACCAGTTTATCGTCGGTTTCTAAGCGTAGCTGTGCTTCTTCTTGAGCCAGTTGCTCGTCGCTGATGTGTTCTTGCAGCCAACGAATTAACGCTTGGTGACCGCGGACTTTGCGGCTATGCCCTTGCAACATTTCCCCCAAGTGCAGCAGGTTCGTCAGAATGCGTTCGCCGTCGGGCTCTGAGCGCAATCTCACCGCACGCTGGTCATCGTCCAGCCATTGCATTAGCATCGCCATAATCCCACGCCGTTGCCAAGTGTGTTGGTAACGCTGCAAATGATTCAGTTGTTGCTCCCACAGCACCTCGTCGATATGCATCAGCGCTAAGTCACTGGCATTGCCACCCCATGTGGGCGTAGCCAACGCACGACGTACCATGCTCTCGTTGGCGGGCTGTTCAACTGCTTCCAGCAACACCAAAAGATCGCTGGCTTGTTGTGTTTGAAAGACGCTGTCACGCGTTAAAAAGACGCTGCCTATATTTCTGGCGGTTAAGGCATTGCGAATCCACGCGGCTTGCTTGCGCGAATACACCAACACGGCCATGTCGCCAGCAAGAAGAGGTTTGCCATCTTGAGTTTTGTTTGATTTTTTCTGCGATTGCGCTTTAGCAGTCGTTGCAGGAAACACCGCCGCCCCCGACAGAACGGCTTCGATTTGCTCGGCACATTCATCGGCTATGCGTGCGTAGGCGTCATCAGGAGATTCATCACTAAACGCTTCGTCGTACCAAATTTGCAACGGCGAAGATAAGGCTGAAGACAAATCCGCACTCGGCCAAATAGGTGCAGAGTCATCGGCTGCCTTACCGGCGTTGACTGGATGAAAGGCAATATGATCTTTAAACACAAACGGGTGCGGATGCATTTTCCATAACGCATTGGTCGCCGACACCAGCGTCGGATGACTGCGATAATTAGTATCTAAAGTAAAACAACGGTCATCGGGTATCTGATCACGGGCACTCATATAGGTAAAAATGTCGGCACCACGAAAGGCATAAATTGCCTGTTTGGGATCGCCGATCATGATTAAGCCGTAGCCTAATGGTTCTGATGAAGAGTGTTCTGAAGAAGAGTGTTCTGATGCAGAGTGTGCTTTAACATCAGTTGGCGGATACAGCGTATTAAAAATTCGATATTGAATCGAATCGGTATCCTGAAAT
>JARGOI010000018.1:0-5362 GCA_029212275.1 Thalassolituus sp. | reverse complement strand
TGGCGGATACAGCGTATTAAAAATTCGATATTGAATCGAATCGGTATCCTGAAATTCATCAATCATTGCCACTGGATAAAGCGCGCGAATTTGCGCCGCTAACTCACTACCGCGTTCCGACTGCAACGCGTCATCCAATAAGCGTAATAGATCATCACTGGTCATTACCGCCGCTTGCTCGAGTAATTCGAGATAGCGTTGGTATACGGCGTTAAACCACTTTAATTCGAGTGCCATCGATAACTGTTGTTCGAGCGCAATTAAGGCATCTATTTTTTCAAATAATAGATGTTTGGGTGGTTCGCCTTTTTTTGTTTTTTCGTGCAGTAATGCCGCGCCGAAACGAGGTAAGTTAACGGGTAACGGCAACAAAACGCCCGTCAATAAATAATCGCCGATCTGTTGTTTCCAGTTGGGATAATGCTTTTGACTGTAACTGCGTTTATCGATGTCTGCGTCAAAAATCGCCTTATCTAAACCCTCTGAGCTGAGTAAAAACCAGAGGGTTTTAATCTCGTTACGACAGGCATGAAATTTCTGCCAAAGCGTTAGATAATCTTCTTTTATTTCTGGACGAATGGTTAAGTTGGACTTCGCTACCCACGAGCGAAAATAATGAAATACCGATTCTGGCGACGACCAGTGCTGGGTAATAGCCGCCAGCTGCTCGGCAGAACTGGGATAGCATTCACGCCGCCACACGTCTTCGCAAGCTCGACGTAAATACACTTCACCTTCGGTTTCCATAGCAACGTTAAAGGCCACGCCACTATCAAACGCAAACCGCTTTAATATTTGCGCACAAAAACGGTGAATTGTATAAATCGACGACTCATCCATTTGCGCTAAATTGACTTGTAACCAAGTGCGCAGTTGCAATAGGTATGCTTGCTGATCTTCTTGTTCATCAAGCGCTGCTAAAGCATCAAAATACAACTCGCTAACCCAGCGTCGAATGTCTGGGTCTGTAATATCCGCAAAACTCCCCGCGTGATCGACACTCAATAACGCTTCGTAAGCCTCGCGTAATCCTGACCGAATACGTCCACGTAACTCTTCGGTGGCCGCTTTGGTAAAAGTAACAACCAACACATCCGTGCAAGATAAGCGTTTTGGGGCGTCGCCGTGACCGAGAATTAAACGTCGATAAAGCTGATTGATGGTGTAGGTTTTTCCGGTGCCGGCACTTGCTTCGATCAGCGATTGACCTTGTAGAGGAAACGTATGAATGTCTAATGGTTTCATTCGTCTTCTCCCTCTAATAAACAATCTTGCAACGCGGACCAAATCCAATGGTATTTATCTTTCCACGAGGCAAATTCATCATTGATTAACTGTTGCGCTAATTCTGGATAACAACGCTGCATGCTGACGCGATTAAATTCTGAATATTCGCTATTTGCCGCTTTGATAATTTCTTTCTCAACATCTTCGTCTTGCACATGTAACAGCGACCAAAATAACGACGGCATATGCTGCGGCGGCGATTGCCAGCACTGCCAATAATAGTCGAGCGCGAGTTGCATATAGGCTTGCGCTTGTTCGGTGCTTGGTGCCATTAAGGTGATGTCTTGCAACTCTTTCTTACCACCGATCACAACCACACGATCTAGTCGCATTGCATCCGGCTGATCATTGCAGGCGGTACTAAAAATTAAATCGAGCCATGCGTTTAATAAATGTTCTCCGCGCACATCACCGACCCGCCACTGCACCATGATGTTATTCCAGCTGGATGCAACGTCGCCAGAAATAGTGCAGCGAATGTCAGACGAACCATGGGCAAATGGATCGGCAATCGTTAACTCAACGCTTTGGCTCGCAGTGACCATCGCACCCTGACACAACTGGCTTAAGCGTTCTGCCAAAGGTTCTAACCCGCTGATTAAATCGCGCGCTTGCAAGCGCCCTAACTCATTCACGGGTAAATGACCTAAGGCTTGTTCTTGCGCTGTAAAAGACTGCAATGCTGCTGCGAGCTGAGCTGAGTCTTTTAGCAGCAGGCGTTCGCTCAACCAGCGTTGCTTGATCAGGTATTGCTCTAGGCCATCTGGGGTAAAGGTTTCTTCGTTATTCACATCGTTTAAATACAACTCGGGCGATACACGTAAACGACGCTTCATAAAAAAATGTGTGGGATTTAACAGGGCGTCTTTAACATCCGCCCACAACACACTGTGTGGATTGAGCTCTTGCGGCAGCGGTAATGGCTGCTGAAAAAATGGCGTTACTTTGGTTTCTGCGTAAGCGGCATTCGCCACTCCGGCCCACAAGGCATTGAAACTTGATACCTTTCTCGATGACTCTTGCTTGTATACTTGAGAGTCTGCCTGATCGCCCAAATAAGCGTCTGAATACGCTACTGAATCGTTAAGGCTAAACGCATGCCGATTGAATGGTTGTAGCGGTAGTTCTTCGATCAACCAGTGGCGTAATGCTTGGCGGCTCTGTTTTGCAGGCATGGCTTCATCGCCACTTAAACAGAACGCATCGCCGACGTAATCCAACAACTCGTTAATTAGTACAGACGGCTGCAGCTCATGGTTTTCACGGGCGTCACGGCCGCGATAGCTGATGTAAAAATGCTGTTGCGCCGAACACAAGGCTTCTAACACTAAATACCGGTCGTCTTCACGACGCGAACGATCACCCCGTCGGGCTTTCCCGCTGACCATTAAATCAAAACCCACTGGCGTGACTGGGCGCGGATAATCTTGGTCATTCATGCCCAATAAACAGACAACTTTAAATGGAATAGAACGCATCGGCATCAGGGTACAAAAATTCACCGGTCCGGCTAAAAAGCGCTGCCAGCCGCCCTGCTGTGCCAAGTGCTCGTTAAACCAACTGCGCACCACTTGCGGGGATAACACGTCATCTGGATGGGACCCATAATCGGCATCTTGCAGCTGTTGTTGCCAACGCAGCACGCCATCGCGAACACGCTGCAGCTGCACTCCCTCATCTAAATCGGGTGCATACATATCGTCTAGTAAACGTGGAATGGCGCTCATCCAATCGTCGATGCTGTGTGACTGCGACAGAAATGCCTGCCAATCACTGAGTGTGTCGAGTAACGACAGCAACTGACCAAGCAGTGCGCTGGCGTTGCCTTCTACGCCATACACTGGCCAATCGTCTTGCCAATGTTGTACTTCCTGCGAATCGTCGTTGGGCAAAATAAAGCCGAGCAATAACTGTCGTAAGCCTTTGCGCCAACTGTTTTGGGTAAACGCCGGAAATCCCAAGGCACGGCGATGCTCACCGTCCAGTCCCCAACGTATGGCAGCTCGATCGAGCCAGTCGCGAATTTGCTCTAAATCATCTTCGCCAATTTCGAAGCGCTGGCGAATCGCCGCCACGTCCAACCAATCTAAAACGTCGGTTAATTGCACACGACCGTCACACAGGCTGAGCAAACCAAGCACACTTTCGATTAATGGATTTTCTTGCACTTGGGATTGATCGGCGATTGCCCAAGGAATGCGCTGCCCTTCGGCAGCGCTGGCGAATACTGCATCAATATAGGGAGCGTATTGATCTACATCAGGCACCATCACCACAATGTCTCTGGGTTTTAACGAAGGATCGTCAGTAAACCACTGCAATAACTGGTCATGTAAACGCTGCACTTCACGCAAGGGACTGTGTGCAGCAATCACCTTCAAGCTATCGTCGTTATGGTTCACAGGGCGTTTAAATTTGCTATGACGCAGCGCTTCTGGGGTGTATGCCGCTAATTGCCCGTCGTGCAATTCCAGCAGGTCGGACTGAATATGTTGTAACAACGACTCTCTGACCGGATCGGTGTACGCCTCTATGTCTTGTAAGCGGCCTTCCGCGGCGGTGTCGTGCACCAAAGTTAAAAAATCTTTCCCCAAACGTCCCCATGAAGCCAATAGTGGATTGCCCCGTTCTAAGTAATCAATGGCTTCTGGAGAGCGCTGCAAAATGCTCTTTCGTTGTTTATCACTGACAATATCCCCCCAATAGTTACGACAAGGGTTTAGCAGATAATAATGCACCTCGATGTGTGTAGAAATGGCGTTGAGCACTTCCCAGTAACCACCGGGTAATGCTGCAATGCCGAAGACAAACAGCCGTTTAGGCATATGTTGTAAACGCTCACCCGGATTTTTCATCAGCTCTGGTAACGACAGTGTTAGCCGAGCACGATGATCCAAGCTGTGCTGCAAACGTTCGCTGTCTTCAACCAAGGCACGCCACACTAGAGGCTGCCAAGGATGCACACTCACATCGGTGTCATCCACATCATCTTTACCTTGCTCCCAACGCAGCAACCAATCAGGGCGATAAACAAGATATTGATCGAACACGTCGGCAATTTTGTGCGCTAATTCATAACAACGCAGACCATGGGGATCATTTTCGAGATAGTGCTGAATGCCTTCGCAGCGAGGATGCTTAACCAGAGTGGGCAACAAACGCATGAGCTTCCACGCCATGGCTTGTTTTTCGAAATGTGAGCGCTCCGGCAGATCCGGCTTTAGCGCATTGAAGATTTTCCAAACATACGCAGAGGGCAACGGGAATGACACCTGTGCCGAAACACCCAAACCATCGGCCAACTGCAACCGCAACCAATGCGCCATGCCTTGGCTTTGCACGAGAATTTGCTCTTGGTCAAATACACCCGGCGGATTCTGGCGAATTTCGTTAAGAAGTAGGCCCTTTAGAACTTCAAGGTCGTTGGAATGGTATAAGCGAAACATGCGGTCCTTGCGATAGTATTTATCGTGAAATCACAGTATTACGCATTGTAACAGGTGGCCAGCGAGTATGTCGCCGAACCATAAAATTCGTGTCTTATAGTTTTCACTCAGTTAAGTGAATTCCTAGTTAAACTGCATCAAGCCACGTTTGGATTTTCTCTCTGTGCACCGACGCTACCGAGGAGGCCAGTACCTGCTGCATAAACTCAGGCGACTTGTCTTTGCTGTGCCACATCACAAAAATGTCTTTCAACGATACCTCAGCACTCGAGACCTTCTCGAACGTTATGGTATCTCCTGCGCTGATACTGCCTTCTTGGATCACTCGCGCATAAGCGCCTGGGCGCTCGGCACGAACAAATTTCTTTAAAAAAGTACTGTCGCCCATTTTGGAGGACAACTTAAAACAGGGCACGCGCGGCGCGGTAATTTCTAAAACCACATTATTGATGGTTAATCGATCACCCACGTTAAAATCAATATCGGCCAAGCCTGATAGCGTGAGATTTTCACCAAAACTGCCGGCAACGACTTCTTTGCCCAGCTGTTCAGACCACCATTGATAATCTTCAGAATGATACATGTACACCGCTTGGTCTATGCCACCGTGTACCGACTGATCAACAATG
>JARGOI010000434.1 GCA_029212275.1 Thalassolituus sp. | reverse complement strand
GTTTAATAAATAACACCGGTTCATCGGGAATGGGGTTGTTCAACTCGGCGGCATGAGCGGCGTAATTACGACCAATACAAACAATTTTACCGACCGGTGTAGAAAAGCGCTGACCATCCAGCAGAGGCGTAAACATAACGGCAATCCAGTATGTTAAAAATCAAACTATACCAGACCTTAAAACTTGAGGAAGTGATGATGCAATATGCTTTGGTTTACGCACGTTGGTTAGCTGCGTGATTTAAGTGACTGATCTTTCATGGGCGAGCAATTTAAGTGACAGGCAAGATTGAGAAATACGTTAAAGGATAGAATTTAAATAGTTGCTTAATTATTTGCAAAAAATGCATACGGGAGGGTGATCAAGAAGAACTGAGCAAAAAAGACTTAAGCAAGAAGAACTGAGCAAAATAAAATTTTACAAGGTGCATTTAATAAACACACCTAAGTCGTTTAATCGTTACTCGCCATCATTGGCACTGGTGATTAAATCGGCCAATTCTCGATTCATTTGTGAAGGTACTTCAAGACTGGTTTCGAGTACGTGGCGCAGGGCTTCTTGACCTTCGATATCCATCGTGTCACAGGCACAACCGACCACATCGTCATCGATATGCACTAAAGATACCTTCATCACAATGGTATCGCTGTTATTACTGCTGTTAGCAGGCGCGTTATCCAAAGTAAGAGTAACCGTCAGTGCTTGCTCGAGTTCCCACTGCACATTCTCAGGCAGCACCAAAAGAATGCCGCGCATGCTGATGTCGAGGCAAAAAGTTTCTAAGCTTTGCTCATTGTCTTGCACTTGCACACGCTTAAATAAATGCACACGTTTGGCTTGACGTTGTTCGCTCGCCATAATCGAACTTAACATCGTATCATTTCGATCCATATTGCTTTGCTCCGCAAGGTAATGCTCTACCTGATGTAGGCTAATCCAACCCCTACTGATCACTCTATAGGTTTAGCTGGTCTTTCGGTTTTTGCAAGTGCCTTCCTTGGCTTGGATCGCTTAAGACGATGCTGTATACAGCCAAAATAACAGAAAGACTAAGCTAACCGTTTATACTTCATTCGCTTAGGTTGAGCATCGCTACCAAGACGCTTTTTACGATCTTCTTGATATTCTGTGTAATTACCGGTGAAAAAGTTCACCTTAGAATCACCTTCGTAGGCAAGAATGTGGGTCGCTATTCGATCTAAGAACCAACGATCGTGAGAGACCACCATCACCGTACCGGGGAACGACTCCACGGCTTCTTCGAGGGCGCGTAAGGTTTCCACATCCAGATCGTTAGACGGTTCATCCAATAGCAATACATTGGCGCCTTGTTTCAAAGTATAAGCTAGCTGTAAGCGTCCACGCTCACCACCAGACAAATCGCCCACACGTTTCTGTTGATCGCCACCTTTAAAGTTGAAACGACCAATGTAAGAACGACTAGGATACTCTTTGCCATTGATATTCAGCATGTCGAGACCATCAGAAATGGCTTCCCAGACGGTTTTGCTGTCGTCCAATTCGTCTCGCAACTGCTCAACAAATGCAGGCTTGACGGTTTCACCGATAACCACTTCGCCAGAATCCGGTTTCTCATTACCAGCAATCATGCGGAACAAGGTCGATTTACCAGCACCGTTACCACCAACAATTCCGACGATAGCACCTGGAGGAACGGTAAAACTAAGATCATCAATCAAAACACGATCACCAAAGGACTTGGTCACGTTATGAAATTCGATGACCTTGTCACCCAGACGTGGCCCTGGTGGAATGTAGATCTCATTGGTTTCATTACGGGTTTGAAATTCGCGTGAGTTCATTTCTTCAAAACGTGCTAAACGCGACTTACTCTTGGTTTGACGACCCTTTGCCCCCTGACGCACCCATTCAAGTTCGTGTCTAATGGCTTTGGCATGAGCATCTTCTTCTTTCTTTTCTTGGTCTAGGCGTTTTTCTTTTGCTTCGAGCCAAGTGGTGTAATTGCCTTCGTAAGGAATACCGTGTCCACGGTCGAGTTCCAAAATCCATTCCGCACAATTATCCAAAAAGTAACGATCGTGAGTAATGGCGACAACGGTGCCGGGATACTCTTCCAAGAACTTCTCTAACCAACCCACAGACTCAGCATCCAAGTGGTTGGTTGGCTCATCCAATAACAACATGTCGGGCTTCGACATCAATAATCGGCACAGCGCCACACGGCGACGTTCACCCCCCGAAAGCTTAGAAACATCAGCATCCCAAGGTGGTAATCGAAGTGCGTCGGCGGCAATTTCCATTTGCCGATCAATGTCATGGCCACCAGCCGTTTCGATAAAGGCTTCTAATCGCCCCTGTTTTTTTGCCAGATCATCGAAGTCGGCATCAGGTTCGGCATACGCAGTATAGACAGCATCAAGCTGAGCCTTGGCATCCATCAGTTCTTTCAAACCGTCTTCAACATTGCCTTTCACATCCTTATTAAGATCTAATTCGGGTTCTTGCGGTAAGTACCCTATTTTCAGATCCGGCTGTGGACGCGCTTCGCCGATGATTTCGGTATCTATGCCCGCCATAATTTTT
>JARGOI010000433.1 GCA_029212275.1 Thalassolituus sp. | reverse complement strand
GCTGGCGAGCACCGTTGACCAGCCGTAAGAGACCTGAACAACCCAAACTAAGGCAGCGAGTAACAACACACCAATCCAAAACTTAAAGGACGTTAACACGACAAATCTCGCTTCCTCATGGTCAAAATGGGGCCGGAAATAAGGCCTGAATGGGGTTTGAAATAGTGTCGGCGATCACCTAACTGGAGCATATTCGCCAATTAGGCGGCATCTTGTCGCGTTGCAGGCGTCAGTGTCAAGGAGTCAGGCTGTATCGAGGTTGTTAAAATAGACGCACAAGAAGACATCGGCAGTTGGCGAAGCTCAAGGGCTGCGGTAAAGTGCGCGCGAATAGGGCATTATTAACAAGTCCCTTAAACCAAATATCGGAGTCGATAGTGAAAGTGCTTTTGATTAAAACGTCATCCTTAGGGGATGTGTTTCATACCTTACCAGCGATTAACGATGCTGCGCAGCAATGCCCAGACATTGAATTTCACTGGGTGGTAGAAGAAGCTTTCGCTGCGATTCCCACTTGGCATCCGGCGGTGAAACGCGTCATTCCTATGGCCTGGCGACGTTGGCGTAAACAGCTGCGTGATCGCAAAGTGCGCAGTGAAATGAATGCTTTTCGCAGTGCACTCCGTGACGAATCCTACGACTTAGTGCTCGATGCCCAAGGCTTATTAAAAAGTGCAGTGATTACACGCATGGCTCGTGGTCACCGCGTTGGGCTTGATAAACTCAGTGCCAGAGAAGGTTTATCGGCACTGGCCTACCAAACCAAGCTTGCCGTTCCTCGTGGTCAGCATGCCATTGATCGCGTACGCCAATTATTTTCCCAAGCATTGGATTACGATATTCCCGAGGGATTGGATTACGGCGTTGATCGTCTGCGTTGGCAGCGCCCGACCGGCGCGGGCGATTACTGGGTATTTCTGCATGGCACGACGTGGGATACCAAACTTTGGCCAGAAACTTACTGGCGTGAACTTGCTCAACATGTATGTCAGCAGGGCGAGCGTGTTTATTTGCCTTGGGGTAATCCCGAAGAGCAAGCCAGAGCTGGGCGTATTGCCCACAATATAAAAGGCGCAGAAGTGTTGCCGAAAATGGGTTTGAACGAACTCAATGCTTGGCTTGCACATGCGTCAGCCGTGGTGGGGGTTGATACTGGACTGTCCCATGTCGTCGCTGCTTTGGGTGTGCCTGCGGTGGCCATTTATGGTGCGACGGATGCCACGCTGACCGGCGTCTGTGGCCCACAAGTAACGGTGCTCAGCAGTGAACGTCATTGTGCACCCTGTTTGTCAAAAGTGTGTTTGCACCCAGATGGCGATGCCATACAGCCTCCGTGCTTCAAAGACATGCCTCCATTGCGTGTATTTGAACAAGTTCAGCGTCAAAGACAACAATAATGGGAACCGCCACTGGCGTGAGTGGTCATCTTAGTCAACACTGAAGTTTATTTAGATGAACTTCTTCGGTGTCACTCATCGAAACAATACTGATGCGGCATACAATATGCGCATTATGTTTTGTTAGTCGACGTCAGCCGACAAGCGTCAATTATTAATCCTCAACTATCTACTGGACACTTCGCAACGCTATGCCCAACACACAAAACGATGAAACTCATACTTGGTCGTCTCGTTCAAAACTGATCGCACAAATGTCACAACAATCTTGGGATTTGGTCGTCATCGGTGGTGGTATCACGGGTGCTGGCATTGCACGTGAGGCTGTGCGTCGTGGATTTTCGGTGGCCTTATTCGAACGTCAAGATTTCGCTTGGGGCACCTCCAGCCGCTCTTCAAAAATGGTACATGGTGGTTTGCGTTATCTTGCTCGTGGCGATGTTTTCACCACGCTGCATTCGGTGCGCGAACGCGAACGTCTTATGACCGAAGTACCGGGCTTGGTTGATGAGATGGAATACTTAATGCCTCACTATCAGGGGCGTTTCCCTGGGCCTTTTCTGTTTGGTTTGTTATTGCGTGGTTACGATTTTTTAGCGGGCAAGCGTTATCGACAGTTCTATAACAAAAAGACCATTCAGCAGCGTTTTCCAATGATGCAAACGGATGGATTAGCCGGTGCTACCGGTTTTTCTGATGCGGTGACTGACGATAGCCGTTTGGTGATGCGGGTCTTACACGAAGCGCGTCGTCAGGGAGCATGCATTATTAATTACATGGGGGTGAGCGATGTTGCCCAAGACGCCGATGGCGTCACCGTGACAGTGCAGAATTACGCCTCTCCTTCCAAAGTTGGAAAGGGCGCTAAAAACGTAGAGGATGCAAAGCCGGGGGAGCCAATGCCTGATGAGCCTGCTGAAACCTACCAAGTACGTGCCAAGTGCGTTGTCAATGCAACCGGTGCTTGGGCCAATCAGTTTGATAAAGCCGACGGCAAAGACGCGCCCAATATTCGTCCTGCTCGTGGTAGTCATATCGTCATCGACAGTAAAAAACTTCCCATTGATGCTTCATTTACCGTGTTACACCCGCGCGACAACCGTCCTATTTTCGTCTATCCATGGTTGGGTCGTACCGTGATTGGCACGACCGACTTAGATCATCCGGCACTGGGCAATGCCGAGGT
>JARGOI010000432.1 GCA_029212275.1 Thalassolituus sp. | reverse complement strand
CCTAAAAGGAAACAGATCAGATCTTACCTTTATCACCAAGAACGGTGAAGAGCCACATATATACATACTATATGACTAAAGTTAAAAAATCGTGCGCGCTTTCACAGAAAGCTTGCGCACATTGCTGGTCGCTGATAATTTAAAAACCCATATAGTTCAGATACTTGCTCATCATGGTTTACAAGATAGTGCGCACGAAATTATAGAAAAGCGAGCATGCTCGCTTTCTCGTATAAGGGTTGTAAAGGATATGGATATTTTCTTAGATGTATCAAAGGGTTATGTAGGCATGAGTAAATCTTGGCCTCTGCGAAAGCGCGCATCCGCACTAATAAGCTGTTAGATTTTGGAGTCACCTATGACATCAGTAGCTAACGAAGCTGCCTTTTTTAGGTTCATGGAAAATAATGGGCCTGCAAGTGATGGAGGGAAAAGAAATTATTTGTCTTGGCTCAGGTACGTTAATGAATTATACGGAACTGATTTCGTTAACCTTACTGAGCATGAAGTTAATGAAATATTCCAAGCTTTACGAGGCTCTCAAAATACTAGAGAACGATACACATCCGATTCAGCTGTTTCTGATATAAAGTCAGCCTTAAATAAATACTTGGCTTTTGTCTTGAGTAACGAGGATGTATCTAATACTGTTAATGATATTGCGCTTATAGCTGATGTCGGAACCACAACCAGAATAGAAATTGAAACTAGGTTGGGGCAAGGAAAATATCGCAAAGATTTAATAGCCCTTTGGAGAAGGTGCGCAGTAACAGAGTTTGATCGAGTAGACCTGTTAATTGCCTCTCACATTAAACCTTGGAGCCAGTCTTCTGATTCAGAGCGTATTGATCCTTTTAACGGACTGCTTTTAAATCCAACTTTGGATAAGCTATTTGATCGTGGTTATATAAGCTTTACGGATGAGGGGAGCCTAATGATTTCGCCATTATTAAATGAGCGAGATATCAGCCAGCTAGGACTCTCAAGAACAATGAAACTATATAAAGTAGAAGCGGGCTGTCTTCCGTATTTGGAATTCCATCGAGAGGCCGTGTATGTCAAACAAATCTAACAAGTGTAGCTTGGGCGACATTTTGGTCGTCGCTCCTTCGTCGCAACAACCAAAATGCGCCAACTACAGGCGTTAGGGTTCTTGAGAAATGGTAATCTTTTTCTCCTCATGCGATACGATCGGAAAGTTACTATTTGTGGTATCTGCTATTACTTTTGTTGCATTCTTTGTTTCTGTGATTGTTATTCATCACAACGAGAAAAAGGATTGGTCAGGAAATAAATTGGCGTTTTATATGTTGCCTCTGTTTTACCCTAGAGAATCAGTGGCGGAAAAATATTCTAGCTGGTATCCGGTATATAAATATTCGGGTCTGATGTTTTTCCCTTGCGTAACTATTCTTTTTGTAAGCACATATTATGGTTTTTTATGCGCACCCAACTAACCCTAACAAACGTGTCATGTCGGAACTCCGTTCCAACGCTTCGCGTTTTCACTCCGTCCGCATACACGGGCGTTAGTTTACTAAGGAGAGCTCGTGCATAAATACGAATTGGATATTATCGGCAATGCAATCGACAGCTTGGACGAAGCTCTAGATAAGTACACGCAAGGGCAAAATGGATGCACAAGATCCCATAAATTTGCGCTATTACATTTTTGTCATTTTATGGAGTTAATTTTAAAGCACTATATTTCAACGGTAGAAGAAAACTTAATATATTCAAAGGTATTCAGAGTTGTAGCCAAAAGAGCTAAAGACGATGGCGTTCCATTAATTGAAGCATTTGAAATTTTAGAAAATGAAGAGTTTGACTTTGAGTCTCCTATTAAAGGACATCAAAACCCCCATACAATTACTCTTGATATGGCTCTCGAATACGTAGAATCTGATAAAGAATACTTCGATTCAGAATTCGCTTCTGAAATTAGATCGTTGAAAGATCTAAGAAATAATATTGAGCATCATAAATTTGAAATGAACACCAAAGAAGTACGATTAGTTTTAGGCAGATTAACACGAGGATTCGACGAGTTTACGGATATATTTAGTGTTGTTGGATTGCAAGATGTAATTAATAAAAAACAATTAGGTGTTTTTCAGACATTAGCTGATGAATATGAGCATGAATTAGAAGAAGCTAAAGTTGAAGTAAGAGAAGCGCACAACGCTGCTTTCAGAGGTGTCAGGCCAAAACACCAGTATGACGTGCATTGGGCAACTTATGATTGTCCAGAATGTAATGTTAGTGACTTAATGATTCCTCATGTCGATTCTTCAACTGGCTTTAAGTGCACTATGTGTGGGAATGAAGACTCAGAGGAAATTGAGGTTGATTGTGAAATTTGTGGTTCATCTTGGCCAAATGGTGAAATGAGTAGTTGGGTTGATACATATAGCTATACATGTCCAGATTGCAATGATTTCGACAGCAAGTATTAACGTAAACTAACAAGCCAATTAAGCGGGACTGTGATCTTCCCCCGCTTTAACGGACACCAATATCTAACAGATAAGGTGTCCAATGCCAAAATACACAAAGCCAAGAAAAACTTGGCAGTACTCAAATG
>JARGOI010000431.1 GCA_029212275.1 Thalassolituus sp. | reverse complement strand
GCACTCGCCTAATACAAATATGTTTCCTCAAGACCTTAGGGTGGTTCAGTTTAGTTTGATCCCACCCGTTTTTGTTTCTTCAAATTTAGATTTTTAAGTCGATCTACATTTTCAAAAACCTTGGCAACGCCATCAAGCCAAGGCCTATAACAATCAGTAATACCTTATCCGTCACAAAGTACGGATAGACCATTAATACGACGCCTGCGTATTTCACTACAGGCAGTTCTTGTTTTTTGCCATAAATAAAATATCCCAAACCCAGAGAACTAAATACCACACCCAAAAATAATACCGTCATGTCGATGTTTAACATTCGGCCAACTCCTAGCAATTTGTATTAAGAATAGTCCCTAAAGAATAAACACACGAGGCTTTCATGAAATAGTCACAAACACCCCCTACTATCTTTGCACTTACAATTTTAGGGGATGAATTAATGAAACGTTCAGCATTATCTTTAGCATGTTTAGCAGCAGTACTTGGCCTGACAGCCTGCGGTGGATCTGATGGCAAAGACGGTGCCAATGGTAAAGATGGAGTTAACGGTGTCGACGGTGTTACGACTACAGTGACAACCGATCCAGCCAGTGGTAATGGAGATTCAACCGATAACACTACAACAGGCGGTTTAACGCTTGAAGTGGTGGGTCGCTATGCCAGCGGTTCGTATGGCAAAAGCGCTGCAGAAATCGTGCAATTCCACAGAAACTCAAACTCAGCAATGGCCATCAACGGTGCCGATAACCGCATCGATGTGATCAGCTTAGCAGGCTTACCTACCACTGCCGTAGCCAATGCCTTTAGCGACAGCAGCCTTTCTTCTGTACCGTTTAACTTACCCACAGAAGTCACAGTGGCAGGTGACGAAGTCATTGCACTGGGTGTAGTCGATTCTTTGTCAGTCTTTGATAACCTCTTGGCCGTGGCGATGGCATCAGCCAATAAAACCGACCCCGGTGCTGTGTTGTTTTACACGTTAGATGCTGCGGGTGAAGGGACTTTTCTAAAAGCAGTTAAAGTCGGTTCGTTGCCAGATATGGTGACCTTTACACCAGATGGCAGCAAAGTGTTGACGGCCAATGAAGGCGAGCCGGATACCAATTATGCGGTTGACCCAGAAGGATCAATTTCTATCATTGAAATCACCGCGGGCGTTCCAGCTGATACGGCAGCGCTTATCGACTTCGACGACATGGTGTTTGCCAGCGCACTGCTAGAGCCTGCAGATTATGATACGGATGCGAAGCGTCGTGCATTATTGGAAAAGGAAGATGTTAAGTTTGCGGCCCCTGCTGGCACAACCGTAGCGCAAGATCTCGAACCTGAGTACATTGCCGTGTCCAGCGATAGCAAAACTGCTTACGTGACCTTGCAAGAAAACAACGCCATGGCCATTCTTGATCTTGCAAGCAATGAAGTGCGAGTGCGAGGTTTAGGTTTGAAAGATTGGTCGCAATACGCTCTGGATTACACCAACGAAGACGAAGTTCCGATGTTCAGCAAGGTTGATAATCTATTTGGCTTGTACCAGCCAGATTCGATCGCAGCCTACGACTGGAATGGTGCCACGTTTGTAGTCACTGCTAACGAAGGTGACTCACGTGATTACAGTGCTTACTCAGAAGAAGAACGCGCCAAAGATTTAGACCTTAGCCCTGAAATGCAAGTGATCTACGATCAGAACGGCGGTAAAGATGGTTTAGGCCGTATTAAAGTCACCACCGCCATGGGGGATCCTGACGGTAATGGTGAATACGATGCCATATACACCTACGGCGCTCGTTCATTCTCAATTTGGGATCAAAATGGCAACCAAGTCTTTGATTCCGGAGATGACATTGGACGTATTACTGCCAGTGTTTTGGGCTCCAACTTCAACTCTGCACACACAGAGAACAAAGGCGATAACCGCTCGGATGATAAAGGTGCCGAGCCAGAAGCCATTACTGTGGGTGAAATTAATGGTCGAACGTACGCCTTTATTGGTTTAGAACGTGTTGGAGGTGTTTTCGTGTATGACGTCACCAATCCTTACTCGCCCAATTTTGAGACCTATTTGAATAATCGTGATTTCAGCACTACGTTCGAAATGGATGATGATCTTGCCGATCCTTGCGATATGGCAGAAGGGATAGATTGTACTCAGGTGCCTAACACCGGCGACCTTGGTCCAGAAGGTATTAAGTTTATTTCGACTGATGAAAGCCCTAATGGCAATCCTTTGATTGTGGTTGGTAATGAAGTCAGTGGTTCAGTGACTGTGTATCAAGTGGTATTTAAATAAGTTTAAAATATAAAAAAACCTCGCCGGTGACGGCGAGGTTTTTTTTGTTTACGAATCAAGGATACTTAATTGAATATTATATCCATCCTTAATCACGACCATCATCGAGTAATAATGCCTCCAAGCCTGATCCGTCGCCAATGGCAATGGCCGTCTTTACATCACCCGCAGCAAAAGTAACGCTCGTTAATCCGCCGATTGCAGGTGTCACTGTTCCATCTGCTGTGATATCGATGGTGTAATCATTCGGCGCTAATGTCAGATAGCCAGTATCTTGGCCAAATTCAACGTCCGCAGC
>JARGOI010000430.1 GCA_029212275.1 Thalassolituus sp. | reverse complement strand
ATCTGGTTCCGAATCGATTTGATTTTGGTTATGGCTTGTCGCCGCCCTTGGTTGACGTGGCGAAAACATTTCAGCCCGACCTGATTTTAACCGTGGATAATGGCATTGCTGCGATAGACGGCGTGGCCGCAGCGCGCGCTGCTGGTATTGATGTGGTGGTAACAGATCATCATCTTCCCGGTGAAACCTTGCCTGATGCCTTGGCCATTGTGAATCCTAATCAACAGGGCTGTGATTTTTCGTCTAAAGCTGCTTGCGGTTGTGCGGTCGCATTTTATTTGATGCTGGCGTTACGAGCTAAGCTTGAAAAGCTTAAGTGGTTTCGCGGCGCAGCGCCCAATCTAGCGTCTTTGATTGATTTGGTCGCCTTAGCAACTGTGGCTGATGTTGTCCCTTTGGATCGCAATAATCGAATTTTGGTTGAGCAAGGTTTGCGACGTATCCGCGCAGGGCACGGGCAAGTAGGATTACAAGCCTTGTTGCGTGTCGCGGGTAAAGATCCTAGCAAAGTGGTATCCAGTGACTTTGGTTTTATTGTTGGGCCACGTTTAAACGCCGCAGGACGGCTTGATGATATGTCTGCTGGCATTGAATGTTTGATCACTGACGATCCAAATACCGCCAGTATGCTGGCCGGACAATTGGATGGTCTCAATCGCGATCGCCGACAAATTGAGCAGGTAATGCAAGAAGAGGCCCGAGCTTTGCTCGATAACGCCGAGCAACAGGCCTTTCCCGATCATGGTATCAGCCTATTTCACCAAGACTGGCACCAAGGCGTGATCGGTATCTTAGCGTCACGAATTAAAGAAAAATATCATCGTCCGGTGATCGCTTTCGCGCCTTCTTCTCTTGGCGATGGAGGTACTGAGCAAGGCAATCAGCAAGGCAATGATGATCAAGCTAGCGCCGATAACATCACCATTAAAGGCTCCGCCCGATCCATTCCTGGTTTGCATATACGCGATGCTCTTGATCGGATCGACCGAACGCATCCGGGGATGATAGAAAAGTTTGGTGGTCATGCCATGGCGGCAGGACTCAGTATCAAGCAACGCGATTATGAAAAATTTTCTACCGTGTTTGATCAAATTTGCCAACAGCTCCTCACGCCGGAACAGCTAGATGCAGTGATCGAGACCGACGGTGAGTTAAAGGATCAGGAAATTACGTTAGACGTCGCCCAGCAGTTACGCTGGGCCAGTCCTTGGGGGCAAGAATTTCCAGAGCCCTTATTTGAAGGAAAATTTCGACTCATTCAGCAAAAAATTGTCGGCCAGCGCCATCTAAAGTTGATGCTGCAATCTCTGACATCAACGACGTGTTACGATGCCATTTGTTTTAATGTGGATGTGAATGTTTGGCCAAACTTTGACAGAGAAACCGTGTATTGTGTCTATCAGTTGGATGTGAATGAATTTCGTGGCCAAGCTAATGTGCAGTTACTGATTCGTCACTTAGACTAGTCATTTTTCAATGAACAAAATTAACATGAATGAACTCGGCCTTGAGGTGTGCAAAGGAAATGCATTTTCAATATATACAGTCAGACATGACATTGGCATTGGCACTAAAAATAATGCTTCTGATCTTGTTTCTGTTTTTGCTTTCCATGCGAGCGGCCCATGCCGAAATTTATCAATGGACGGATGCCGAAGGAAATACGCATTTCTCAGATCAAAAACCCAATGTGCCTTTTCAGCGTAAAGAATTAAAACCCATCAGTAGCTACGAATCTGTTATTCCAACGATTAAAGACGACAGCGCGGCTCGCCAGCAGCGTATTGAGGACCGTCTTGAGAGTAAGCAAGAACAACGTATTGAAAACGAAAAGATAGCTATTTCTGATGCAAAAAAAGCAGAATTATGTAAAGAGGTTCGTATCGAATATCGACAAGCGGGAACGCGGTTAAGCTCACCCAATGTCACCTTGGATGATTTATCTAAAATTCGTAAACGAATCAATGACATTAATGAGCGAGTAAAACAATATTGCTATTGAGTCGGATCATTTTTAAAAGTTAAGAATAAATCAGCAGGTTGTTCACGAATTGGCTTTAGTTGTTCAGGCTAGGCTTTAGAGGAACCCCATTATCATAATGCTGTCACAACGTTCTGATGTGATTGTAAAATATTTAACCATAAATTAAAGAGAGTAAAACATGCTCACCTTGTTAGCTAAATTATTTAGCGCATTAAATTCGGAGTCAGCGCCAGGGCAAGTTGCTTTTGCATTTGCTCTGGCCATGATTGTTGGCTTTACCCCATTCTTATCTGTTATTAATCTTTTTGTTGTGCTGGTGGTGATGTTTTTACGAATTAATGTCAGTGCGTTTCTTTTAGGCGTACTCGTGTTCTCTGCCATTGGTTATATGATTGATCCATTATCAATTATGCTGGGTGAGTGGCTGTTACTAAAACCAGAATTACGCAGCTTTTGGACCGACTTGTATCAAAACGAATGGATGCGGGTGCTGGCGTTTAACCATACCGTGACCCTGGGTGGTTTTTGTATTGCACTGATTGCTTTACTGCCAATGACCTTGATCATGCGTCAACTGGTGATTCAATATCGACATCGCGTTC
>JARGOI010000429.1 GCA_029212275.1 Thalassolituus sp. | reverse complement strand
GGATAAGCTTCATCCATCAATGCTTTGATGTCTGGATACTGATCCATGGTTAAATTGCAGAGTTCTAAATGGAGTTTATCTGAGGACATAGGACTTCCGTAAAAGATGACGAGTAAATGTTTAATGAAATAACGATGGCGGATCTAAATTAACGTTATCTTATTATGAGTCTTGGCGTTATGGATAGTTCGAAATAAAAGCAGTGAAGCATATGGGTCAAATGAAACTATCGAATTGATCGTTGTTAATCGATATTTTGCATGTTTAAATTATTTGAAGCAAAAAAACGGGCAACTAAGTGCCCGTTTTTAATTTAATCTGACGATTAAAAGTTTTTAACACCCAAGCTTTCCAGTGTTTGCATGGTCAACTGACCGACAGGAAGGTTATTGTCTTTCTGGTACGCAGTCATGGCACGGTTAGTTTCCCAGCCATAAGCACCGTCGATTTTACCTGGATCATAAGATTTATTTTTTAATGCTGTTTGTAACTCACGAATAACATCAGGTGTGGTGTTGGTATCACACAAGATTTCGCGCCACTCTAAACGTGCGTCAGATACTTTCTTCTCGGTGGCAACTTCTTGGTAAACAGCAGGTACTTCGGTACGAATTTCTTTTGCACCTTCTTTCAACTTAACCACGGACACTGTTTCGTATACTGCAGGGTGTTCGATGGTGTCGGTGTAAGCCGGTACGTCAACAACGCGACGAGATACTTCTTTATATTCTGCAGGAATTTCTATCGAGTCGGTACGTGCAGGCGATACTAATTCCTGACGCTCAACCAGCTTGGTCTCGGCAGGAATTTCAACAAGACACATGATCTCGCCAGTCGCTTCGTTGATTTTTTGAATTGGACCGGTACCTTTCTTCCACGTGGTGTAAGCAGGGCGAATCACAATCTCATCGACGATGGTTTTGTATTCGGCAGGAACATTTACCAATCGGCTTGAAGCTTCTTTCACCAATACAGTTTCAGTGACTGTTTTGTATGTGGCTGGTACAACCACAAGCTCGGTCCAACCTTCTTTAACCAAAACTTGTTCTTCAACCGTTTCGTAGTTAGCTTCTTCTACGGTTAAAACTTCGGTGGCTTCTTGAATGACTACTTGTTGAATTTCTGTCTCGTAGACTTCAGGAATAGCAACACGCGCATAGCAATGACCAGGCATCGCATTCGGTGGCAACATGTCTGAAGCATTTGCAGCGTAAGTGGTGCTGGATTGAGTTGCAGCCGCTGGTTCAGAACTTGGCGTCTGACCTAACTGTTCACGAAGCTGTTGATTTTGCTCTTCAAGTTGCGCAAGAGAAGCGCGCATTTCTTCAACATCCGTACCAGAAGTTTCTACGGTTTCTTGACTGGCACAACCTGTTATAAGCAACGCTATAGCCGATGCTGCAAGGTATTGTTTCATTTGTTAAGTCCTTCGATAGGGAGGTGTTTTAAATATTTGTAGTCATAATACAGACCAAATCAAAACTGTCAAAAGAGTCTTAGTGCTAATAGCCATTAATGTGTTGAAAGGTTTGGAATTTCTCTCGATAAATTTTTCTACGCATAAAAGTGGCGCGAAATGGCCTTTATCTAGAAAGTATTTATGTTATGAGAAAATTTGTTACAGATAAATAGGTATAAAGATGAACATTAATTGCGAAAATCCTTTTACTAGTAAGATTTTATTAATTTAGGCTGACCTATAAATAGAACATTTATTTAGGGCACCTAGAAGTGATCAATCAACCAATCCATCAGAGCACGAACTTTGGGAGAATGTTGCCGACCGGCTAGGCAAACTACCCAAATCCCTTCTTCCGGCGGGGCATAGCTTGCGAGCACCTCGACCAATTGGCCGCTTTGTATGGCGTCTGCAACATAATGATCAGGTAGCTGGACAATGCCCATGCCTCTTAACGCCGCTTCTTTTAACTGACTGCCACTATTGCAGCGTAAACTGCCACGAATTTTAACGCTGCGCTCACCTTGGGCATCCCGAAAGCGCCAGCTGTCGACTGTGCCGATTAAACAATTATGTTGGTGCAGATCGACAGGCAGTTGCGGCGTGCCTTCATGTTGCAAATACTCAGGCGAGGCGCAGGTGTAGATTTTACGTTGGCTAAGCTGGCGCGCGATTAACGAGGTATCGGCGATGCGACCGATACGAATCGCCAAATCATATTCATCCTCCAGCAAATCCAAGGTTTTATTGGTCAATTCGCAATGCAGGGTTAACGCAGGATTGGCGATCAAAAACTCATTGAGTAGAGGCATCAGTATTTGCTCGCCAAAGGTAACCGGAGCAGTAATACGAATTTGCCCTTGCGGAATACTCTGCAGCTGATTCACTGCTAACTCCGCGGCATGCAAGTTATCTAAGATGGGGCGGCAGGCCTGATAGTACATTTGACCCGCTTCGGTCAGCGTCACTCGACGAGTGGTTCGATAAAGCAATGCGGCGCCTAAACGCTGCTCTAATTCACCAATTTGACGACTCACGTGCGCTGTGGACATGTGCATGCGCTGCGCGGCGCGGGTGAAGCTTTGCTCTTCGGCCACCGCCACAAATTCACTGACACCTTGCCATTCTTTTATTGTCA
>JARGOI010000428.1 GCA_029212275.1 Thalassolituus sp. | reverse complement strand
TTGCCTTCCAAGGCTATGACGCATCTATTTTCTTAATGGGTTGGACTGGCGGCTATGTGCTATTGGCATTGTGTCTAGCACCTTACCTTAGAAAATTTGGTAAATTTACTGTGCCAGATTTTATTGGCGACCGCTTTTATTCTAAAACAGCTCGTATCGTCGCGGTGATCTGTTTGATTGTTGCTTCGTTGACCTATGTTATTGGTCAAATGAAGGGCATCGGCGTGGCATTCTCACGTTTCCTTGATGTCGAATATACCGTCGGACTGTATATCGGTATGGCCATCGTATTCTTCTACGCCGTGTTGGGTGGTATGAAAGGCGTGACTTACACGCAAATTGCTCAATATTGCGTGCTGATTTTTGCCTATACCGTCCCTGCTGTATTCATTTCTTTGAATCTAACCGACAACCCTATTCCTCAATTGGGCATTTTAGGTAACACCGCAGACGGTACCCCACTGCTGGTGAAACTTGATCAAACCTTGGTGGATCTTGGTTTTGCTGAATTTACCGCGCAAAAAGGCGGCACCTTCAACATGATCATGTACACCCTATCATTGATGATGGGTACTGCCGGCCTGCCACACGTCATCATTCGTTTCTTCACGGTACCGAAAGTCGCAGATGCACGTGCTTCTGCAGGTTGGGCATTGTTCTTCATCGCTATTCTGTACACCACGGCGCCAGCGGTGGGTGCGATGGCTCGCTTGAACCTTACAGACACGATTCAAAGTGGTGAAGTGGGCAGTCCAGAAGGCAACTTAATCTACACAGAACGTCCTGATTGGTTTAAAAACTGGGAAAATACCGGCTTATTGCAGTTTGAAGATAAGAACGGTGATGGTCGCATTCAGTACTATGACGATACCAACGCCGAGTTTGCGGCCAAGGCCGAGGCAGAATATGGCTGGAAAGGTAACGAAATGGTGAAAGTGGATCGCGACATCATGGTGCTCGCCAACCCCGAAATCGCTAAGTTACCAAACTGGGTAATTGCTCTAGTCGCCGCCGGTGGTCTGGCCGCCGCGCTATCAACAGCAGCGGGTTTGTTGTTGGCCATGTCGACCGCAATTTCACACGATTTATTGAAGAGAACCTTCATGCCGGAGATCAGTGAAAAGAACGAGCTACTGTCGGCACGAATTGCCATGGCAGGAGCCATTGTGGTTGCTGGTTACTTAGGTATTAACCCGCCAGGTTTCGCAGCTCAGGTAGTGGCATTGGCCTTTGGCTTAGCAGCTTCCTCGATCTTCCCCGCCTTGATGATGGGTATCTTTAGCACTCGTATCAACAATGCTGGTGCGGTTGCAGGGATGTTGGTGGGCTTGACCAGTACCTTGGTCTATATCTTCACCTACAAAGGCTGGTTCTTCGTACAAGGCACTAACATGCTGGAAAACACCCCAGATCAGTGGTTCTTAGGGATAGCACCGGAAGCCTTTGGAGCCTTGGGTGCGCTGCTCAACTTTGTGGTGGCCTTTGCGGTGACCTCGGTTACCAAGCCTTTGCCTGATGAAATCAGAGAAATGGTCGAAAGTATTCGTATTCCTAAAGGTGCGGGTGAAGCTTCAGATCATTAACAGATATCATCTCTGCATAATAATCCCCTCTTTATAAGGGGATTTTAAACCCAAAAAAAGATCGAGCCATGCTCGATCTTTTTCATTCTGAGATGCCTAAAAAAATCATGTATTAAGCAGTGACCGAGTCATTTGAAGTCGACTTGGGTTTACGTCCATATTTAATGATACGCTGAACTACCTCAGTATACTGACCAAGAAGAGAACCGGTATTATATGGAATACCATGTTGTTCACATACAGCTTGCACCTTTTTAGAAACTTCTCTGTAGCGGTAGGATGGCATGCTTGGAAACAAGTGGTGCTCAACCTGACAACTTAAATGGCCAGTCATGATATGCAAAAGTTTTGAGCCTTTAATATTTGATGATCCCAGAATTTGACGATAATACCATTGCCCACGAGTTTCATTTTCACACTCAGCTTCACTGAAAGTATGAACATTTTCAGTAAAGTGACCACAAAAAATAATAGCCGAAGCCCAGATATTACGAATTAAATTTGCAGCCGCATTGCCTGCCAATATTGCAAAAAACATCGGCCAGCCTAATAAAATTCCTACCACAGCAGGATAAAATAAATAATCTCGAAATGTGGCTTTGCGAATTTTTGCAAAAAAATCTTTAGCGAGTTGAGCGCGACTTATCGGTAATTTGCTATCAGCTTTGGGTTTGCCAAAAAATAGCCGCTCTCCGATCATTTCGTGATACGCCACACCCCATTGAAAAAACAACGTCATCCCAATGTACATCGGTATTTGCAAACGATTATTAGGCTTCCAAGGTGTGTCATCACTCAGACGTAACGTTTCATAACCAAAATCGCGATCTTTGCCAATAATATTCGTGTATGTGTGGTGTTCGAAATTGTGCGTACGACGCCACGATTCACCATCACAAACATTGTCCCAATCAAATTCTCGTGAGTTTAAATGTGGATCATTCATAAAGTCGTATTGCCCATGCATAACGTTATGACCAATTTCCATATTATCTAAAATCTTGGCTACTCCTAGCA